>JAFGNZ010000173.1 GCA_016926755.1 Myxococcaceae bacterium
CGCGCCCACGCCTTCCTGCGCCACCGCGGCTTCGTCACCCCCGAGGACGTCAAGGCCGTGGCCTTCGACGTGCTCCGCCACCGCATCGCCCTCACCTACGAGGCCGAGGCCGAGGAACTCACCACCGAGAAGCTCATCCAGCGCGTCTTCGACCGCGTCGAGGTCCCGTAACCTCACCCGGGAGAAGACTCGAGGGAGCGCGCCGTGCTCGCCAAGGACATCATCCGCCGCATCCGCAAGCTGGAGATCCGCACCCGCAAGGTGGTGTCGGACATGCTCGCGGGCCAGTACCACTCGGTCTTCAAGGGCCGGGGCATGGCCTTCTCCGAGGTGCGCCAGTACCAGCCCGGTGATGAGATCCGCATCATCGACTGGAACGTCACCGCGCGCATGAACGAGGCCTACGTCAAGGTCTTCACCGAGGAGCGCGAGCTGACGGTGATGCTCGTGGTGGACGTGTCGGCCTCCAAGGAGTTCGGCTCGCACGATCGCAGCAAGGCGGAGATCGCCGCGGAGGTGGCCGCGCAGATCGCCTTCAGCGCCATCGCCAACAACGATCGGGTGGGGCTCATCCTCTTCTCGGATCGGGTGGAGAAGGTGGTGCCGCCGCGCAAGGGCCGCAGCCACGTGCTGCGGCTCATCAGCGACATCCTCACCTTCCGCCCGGCGGGCCGGGGCACGGATCTGGGCGCGGGCCTCACGTACCTGCGCCAGGTGGCCAAGCGCAAGGCCGTCACCTTCCTCATCTCCGACTTCCTGGCGAGCGACTACGAGAAGCCGCTGCGGCTGGTGGGCCGCAAGCACGACCTGGTGCCCGTCGTCATCTCCGATCCGCTGGAGGTGCAGTTCCCCAAGCTGGGGCTGGTGGAGATGGAGGATCCCGAGACGGGGGAGCGCTTCGTGGTGGACACGAGCGATCCGCGCATCCGCGGCCGGTTCGCCCGCGCCATGCAGGCCCAGCGCCAGGAGCGCCTGCGCCTCTTCAAGAAGCTGGAGCTGGATCACGTGGAGCTGCGCGCCGGGGATGATCACGGCAAGGCGCTCGCGCAGTTCTTCCGCGCGCGGGCTCGGAGGATGGCGGCATGAGGCGGCTGCTCCTCCTGGCGCTCGTGCTCGGGCTGTCCGCCTGCCGCTCCGGCCCAGGGCAGGACACCGACGGCGCCGCTCAGTCCCTCCAGCCGCACGTGCTGGACGCCGGCGTGCCTGCGGGAGGTGGCGCCGCTGCGGAGGTGGCGCCCTGGGACGCTCAGGGCCGTGTCGTTCCGCACCAGGCCCGCATCGGCGAGCCCTTCACCTACGAGCTCATCCTCACCCACGCGAAGGAGCAGCGCTTCGAGCTGGTGCCGCCCAAGGAGCTGGAGCAGTTCGAGGTGCTGGAGCAGACCCGCCAGCGCCAGGACGGGGCGAGCGGCTCCGTCACCACGTTCCGCCTGAAGATGTCCGCCTTCGAGCTCGGCAAGCTCACGCTGCCCCAGCTCTCCTTCGAGCTCACCGCCCCGGGCGTGAGCCAGGCCGTCGCCGTGCCCGGCATGGAGGTGGAGGTCCTCCCCACGCTGCCGCCGGACGCGGACGACAAGGGCGCGAGCCTGCTCGACTTCCAGCCGCCCACCGAGGTCCCCATCCGCTCCTGGCGGCTGGTGTGGATCCTCCTGGGCCTGCTCGCCACCGGCCTGCTGGCGTGGGCCCTGGTGAAGTGGCTGCGCCGCCCGCGCCCCGAGGTGGTAGCCGTCAAGCCGCTGGCGTCGCTGGACGTGCGCACCCGGCAGGCGCTGGACACGCTCAAGTCCGAGGACCTGCCCGCCCAGGGCCGGGTGAAGGACTTCTACTTCCGCCTCTCGGAGATCATCCGTGGCTACCTGGGCGAGCGCTACGGCTTCGAGGCGCTCGAGTGCACCAGCTCCGAGCTGTTCGCCTCGCTGCGCAAGCTGCGCACGCCGGGCCTGCCCGAGGACAGGCTGATGCGCTTCGTCTCCGAGTCGGACCTGGTGAAGTACGCCAAGGCCGAGGCCAGCCCGGAGTCCTGCGCCGAGTCGCTCGCCTTCGGCTACGAGCTCGTCGAGAAGACCTACGTCCCGCCCGCGCCCACCGCTCCACCCCCTGCCGCCAATGCCCCCGGAACTCGCGTTTCATAGCCCCCAGGCGCTCTGGGGGCTGCTGCTGGTGCCGGTGCTGCTGTACCAGGCCTGGCGCGAGCGCCGTCGCCGCGCGGTGCTGCGCTTCTCCGCGGCGCACGTCCTCGCCCGGCAGGGCCGAGGCCTGCGCACGTACCTGCTGCCCCTGCTGCCCCTGCTGCGCGTGCTCGCGGTGGTGGCGGCCGTCATCGCCATCGCCCGGCCCCAGGCTCGCGACGCGCGCGTGAGGGACTTGAGCGTGGAGGGCATCGACATCGTCGTCGCGCTCGACCTGTCCACCTCCATGGAGGCCGGCGACTTCCGCCCGCAGAACCGCCTCCACGTGGCCAAGGAGGTGCTCGCCGAGTTCATCTCCAACCGCGTCAACGATCGCATCGGCCTGGTGGTGTTCGCCGGCGCGGCCTACACCCAGGCCCCGCTGACGCTGGACTATGGGGTGCTGCGCGAGGTCCTCAAGCAGCTGCGCACCCGGGTGCTGGAGGACGGCACCGCCATCGGCGACGCGCTGGCCACCTCGCTCAACCGCCTCAGGGACTCGGACGCCAAGAGCCGCGTGGTGGTGCTCATCACGGACGGCGACAACAACGCGGGGAAGATCTCCCCGCTGGACTCCGCCAACATGGCGAGGACGCTGAAGATCCCCATCTACACCATCCTGGTGGGCAAGGGCGGCAAGGTGCCGTTCCCGCAGGGGCAGGATCTGTTCGGCAACACCGTGTGGCGTGACACGGAGATCCCCATCAACCCCGAGCTGCTGCAGGACATCGCGGCCACCACCGGCGGCGAGTACTACCGGGCCACGGATCCCGAGGGCCTCAAGCAGGGCCTCCAGAAGGTGCTGGACTCGCTGGAGCGCTCGAAGCTGATGGAGGGCGGGGCCTCGGCCACCTACCGCGAGGACTTCCACCCGTACCTGCTGCTGGCCTTCGGCCTCGCCGCGCTGGAGCTGCTCCTGCGCGCCACCTTCCTGAGGGTCTTCCCGTGACGCCGCCCGTGGGCCCCTGGCGCTTCACCGTTCTCGGCTACCAGGCGGGCCTGGCCCAGCCGTTCTTCCTGTTGCTGTGCGCGGCCGGCCTGCTGCTGGGCCTGCTGGCGCTGGTGATCGCGCTGCGGCGCGGCTCGCGGGTGCGCGCGCTGCTCACCGAGCGGCTGGCGCCGAAGCTCGCGCCCGGCGTCTCCGAGTGGCGCCCGGCGGTGCAGGGCGGCCTCTACGGGCTGGGGCTGATGCTCTTCGGCCTGGCGCTCGCGCAGCCCCAGTGCGGCAGCACCACCGAGATGACGAAGCGCAAGGGCATCGACGTGGTGGTGGTGCTGGACGCCTCCAAGTCCATGCTCGCGAGGGACGTGCAGCCCAGCCGCCTGGAGCGGGCCAAGCTGGAGCTCACCACGCTGCTGGACGAGCTGAAGGGAGACCGCGTGGGGCTGGTCGTCTTCGCCGGGGACGCCTTCATCCAGTCGCCCCTCACCTCGGACTACTCGGCGGTGAAGCTGTTCCTCCGGGCGGTGGATCCGGAGCAGATGCCGCAGGGCGGCAGCAACATCGGCGCGGCGCTGACGCTGGCCAGGCAGGTGCTGGACAACGCGGACCGCGGCGCCAAGGAGCGCGCCATCGTCCTGCTGTCGGACGGTGAGGATCTCTTCGGCGAGGTGAACGAGGCGGCGGAGAGCCTCAAGGACGGCGGCGTGCGGGTGCTGGCGATCGGCGTCGGCTCGGAGAACGGCGAGCCCATCCCCATCTTCAACCGGCGCGGCGAGTTCGTGGACTACAAGAAGGACACCAACGGGGAGACGGTCATCACGCGGATGGATCGCGGGGGGCTGACGTCCATCGCGGAGGCCACCGGCGGCGCCTTCTTCTACCAGCCCCGCGGCGTGGCCATGGGCCAGGTGGTGGAGCGCATCGACGAGATGCAGAAGAGCGAGCTCGAGAGCCGCGTGACGGTGCGCTACGACGAGCGCTTCCAGTACTACGCGGTGCCGGGCCTGGTGCTGCTGGCGGCGGGGATGCTGCTGCTGCCCTCGCGCAGGAGGGCGTCGTGAGGCCGAGCCTGGGCGCGCGTCTGCTGGCATGGGTGCTCGTCATGGGGCTGGCCTCCCCCGCTTGGGCCGCGGGCCCGCTGGAGGTGGACCACCCGCTGGTGGCGAAAGGGCGCGAAGCGTACGACGCGGGCAAGTACGAGGATGCGCTCGCGGCCTTCGACGAGGCGAAGAAGGAGCGGCCGGACGATCCGGCGGTGGAGTACAACCGCGCCGTCGCGCTGGCCCAGCTCGGCCGGGTGGCGGAGGCCAAGGCCGCCTTCCAGCGCGTCACCGACTCCAAGCAGCCGGAGCTGCAGGAGAAGGCCTGGTACAACCTGGGCAACGTCCACGCGACGACGGGCGAGCGCAAGGAGGCGCTGCAGGCGTACCGGCGTGCCCTCAAGATCGATCCGAATGACGAGCTGGCCCGCCACAACTATGAGGTGGTGCTGCGCAACCTGCCTCCGCCGCAGCAGGATGGGGCGGACGGGGGAGTGGACGGGGGAGCGGACGGCGGCACCGATGGTGGCCGTCCGGACGGCGGGCAGGACGGGGGCCAGCCTCGGGATGGTGGCAGGCCGGTGGATGGTGGCACGGATGGGGGAGACGGCGGCGCGGACGCGGGACAGGGCGATGGGGGCTCGGATGGCGGAGCCGACGGGGGCGGGGACGGCGGAGCCGACGGCGGTGGGGACGGTGGGCAGCAGGGAGACGGGCAGGGGGATGGCGGCTTGGATGGTGGCTCGGACGCGGGGACGGGCGAAGGTGAGGGCGAGGGCGGGCAGGATGGCGGCAGCGAGTCCGGCGAGGCGACGGAGTCCGAGGTGGATGCCGGTGTGAGGCCGGAGGACATCGATCGGCAGGAGGCGGAGCGACTGCTGGATGCGATGAAGCAGAACGAGAAGAATCTCCAGCTGTGGCGTTTCCAGCAGAAGAAGAAGCAGAGGAAGCCCAATGAGAAGGACTGGTAGCGGCCAGCGGGCGCTGCTCGCGGTGTTCGCCCTGCTGGCCACGTCGCCGGCCTGGGCGGACGTCGAGTTCTACCAATCGGTGGACCGGGCCGAGGTGGGCCTGGACGACACGTTCCGGCTCACCGTGGTGGTGGCGGACGCGCCGCCGTCCGCCCAGGTGCAGCTCCCGTCGCCCAGCGACTTCGAGGTCCTCTCCTCCTCCCGCAGCAGTCAGCGCTCCATCCAGCTGTCCGGCGGCGGGCCCGCGGTGATCCAGGACATCACCAAGCATGTCCTCATCCTCCGGCCCCTCAAGCTGGGCAAGCTCACCATCCCGCCCGCGGTGCTCAGCACGGCGGGCCGCTCCTACCGCACCGAGTCCATCCGGATGACGGTGCGCCCCGGCCGGCTGGGGCCCGATCCGGGGCAGGCCACCCGCCCGCCGCTGCCGGATCCATTCCGGAACTTCCCCGGGCGGCCCTCCCTCGAGGAGGAGCTGGGGGAGGATGATCCCGTCATTCCTCGGGGGGACTCGGACCTGTTCCTGCGGGCCAGCCTGGACCGGAACGAGGTGTACCTGGGCGAGCAGGCCACGCTGTCGCTCTACATCTACTCACGGGTGGATCTGTCCAGCGTGGATGCCGTCACCATGCCCAAGCTGGAGGGCTTCTGGAGCGAGGATGTGGAGAGCCCCACGCAGCTGTCCGGCGAGCAGCGCATCCTCAACGGGATCCCGTACCGCGCCTACCTGCTGCGCCGCAGGGCCATCTTCCCGGTGAAGGCGGGCACGCTGGCCATCACGCCCGCCGAGGCGGACATCACCACCGGCTTCCTCTTCGCCGGCCACCGGGTGCACCGCGTCTCCAACGCGCTCAAGTTGAAGGTGAAGCCGCTGCCGCCGGGCGCGCCCCCGGGCATGGCCAGCGCCAACGTGGGCAGCTGGCAGCTCTCCGTGGACGCGACGCCCACCCGCGTGGAGCTGGGCCAGCCCATCACCGTGAAGGTCACCCTTGAGGGCACGGGCAACGTGAAGAACGTCACCCCGCCGAAGCTGACGGCCCCCTCGGCGCTCAAGGTCTACGATCCGACCACGGCGGATCGGCTCACCCCCAACAAGCACCGGATCCAGGGGCGGCGGATGCAGGAGTACCTGGTGATGCCGCAGCGCACGGGCACCTTCACGCTGCCGGCGCTGGAGTTCCCCTACTTCGACCCGCGCAGCCGCGAGTACGACGTGGCGCGCACGGATCCCATCACCATCACCGTGGAGGCCGGCGCGGGCGGGGTGGCCGCCGCGGGCCCCACGGGCACGCCGCTCCAGGACTCCGCCAACGAGCAGAAGAACGTGCTCACCGCGGGGGGCCTGCGCCCGCTGCGCTACCAGGCGCGCTTCGTGGCGCCCTCCACGCCGCTGTGGCAGCGGGCCTTCTTCCTCCCGGCGCTGCTGGCGCCGGTGGGGCTGCTGTTCGGGGCCATGGTGGTGGGGCAGGTGCGCGGCAGGCTCTTCGCGCAGACGGAGGCGGGCCGCAAGCGGCAGCAGGCGAAGGCCGCTCGCAAGCGGCTGGCCGCGGCGGAGAAGCGGGTGGGCGAGGGCAGCACCAGCGCCTTCTATGCCGAGGTGGAGAAGGCGGTGATGGGCTTCCTGGAGGCGCGGCTGCAGATCCCCGTGGTGGGCCTCACCCGCGAGGCGCTGGGCGAGAAGATGGCGGCGGCGGGGGTGGCGCCGGAGCGGCGCTCGAAGGTGCTCTTCGTGCTGGAGGCATGTGACATGGGGCGCTTTGGCGGAGGCGCGGAGCTGTCCGAGCGGAACCGCATCCTCGACCAGGCCGAGGCCGTGATGGAGGGCTGGGAGAAGTGAGCGCCATCACCGCGATGCTCGTCACCACGCTGCTGGCCCAGGGCGGCTACTACACGCCCGAGGAGGCGCAGGCCCTCTTCACCCAGGCCAACGAGGCCTACGCCCGCGAGGACTACGCCGCCGCGCGCGAGGGCTACGAGAAGCTGATCGCCCACGGCCAGGGCGGCCCGGATGTCCTCTACAACCTGGGCACCACCTACCTGGCGCAGGGGGAGCTCGGCCGGGCGGTGCTCTCGCTGGAGCGGGCCTGGAAGCAGGGCGGCCGCGCGCCGGACCTGGAGGCCAACCTCGCGCTGGCCCGCGCCCGGCAGGTGGACAAGGTGGAGGGGGCCACGCTGGAGGAGGACTTCCTCACGCGCCTGGTCAAGGCCACCCCCGGCACGGCGGTGGGCTGGGTGTTCCTGGGGGCGTGGGTGGCGGGCTTCGGGCTGCTGCTGCTCTTCCGCTTGCTGACGCCCGGCCGGCGCACGTGGGCGGCGGTGCTCGCGGGGCTGGCGCTCACGGTGGCGCTGCCGTCCGGCGCGCTGCTCGGGGCGCACGTGTGGGTGGCGCAGACGGTGCACGAGGCGGTGGTGCTCTCCCCCACGCTGGTGGCGCGCGAGTTCCCCAAAGGGGAGGCCAGGGCGCTGTTCGAGGTGCACGCCGGCCTGAAGGTTCGCCTGCTGGAGGAGACGGGGCGCTACGTGCGCATCCGCCTGCCCAACGGGCTGGAGGGGTGGACGGAGCGCGAGGGCGTGGCGGAGATATGATCGAGCGCCACGGTGGGAGATGAGCAGGCAGGCAGCTTGACAGGCGCCACAAGCGGATAGACTGCCGGCCGGGAACGGGGGGCCTGCACCCTGGCAGTTGGGAGGTCACCGCACGTGGTCATCGACATTCATGCCGATGTGGGCAAGAACCGGATCTTCATCCGGATTGAAGGCCAGATCGATGAATCGCAAGCGCGGAGCATCGGCGACGCCATCATCAAGCAGATGGACCGGCTGCGGCCGGGGTTCGACGTGGTGTCGGACCTGAGCCGGGCGGAGCCGCTGGGGCCGGAGGGGCTGGCCCAGTTCAGGCGCATCGTGGAGGCGCAGCGCGAGCGGAAGTTCGGCCGCGCGGTGCGCATCGTGGGCCGGGCCGCGCAGACGGCGCTCCAGTTCGCGCGCACCAGCAAGGAAGTCGAGCACGAGCCGTACCTGGCGTTCTCGCGAGAGGAGGCGGAGCGGCTCCTGGACGGGCAGCTGCCCTGAGGCGGCTCAGCCGTCCCGGCCGGTGAGGCGATCGAGCAGGCCGCGGGGCTTCTTCCGGCTCTCGGGGGCCGTGGCCGCCATGCTCACCACCTTCAGCAGGTTCTGCTGGAAGACGGGGTTGGCCGGCTCCAACTCCACGGCGCGCTCGAGCAGCTCCGAGGCCTGGGCAAAGTCCTTGCGCTGGCTCACGAGGATGAGCGCCAGCTTGTTGTAGAGCGGGGCGGGCCCCGAGGAGCGCACCAGCCCGCGCTTGAGCAGCTCGATGGCGCGATCCACCTGCCCCTCGCGCTCGAAGCGCACCGCGCGCTGGAGGATGTCCTCGGCGCGCTCCGAGGGCTGCGGGGAGCCAGGCTCCTGCAGCCGCTCCATGGGGATGGCGGGCGTCACCGTCCTGGGGCGTGGGGGGGAGGATGAGAAGGGCATCCTCGCGGAGGGAGGGCTCGCGGGCGCCGGGGGCTCGGCGGGAGCCCTGGCGACGGGAGGCGCGGGCAGGGGCGCGCGAGCGAGCGGCGCCGTGGCGGGACGAGAGGTGGGCGGGGGCGTGGAGAACAGGACGCGCGGGGGAGGAGGCTCGGCGCGGGCAGGGGCCGCGGGAGGGGCGGACAGCGGGGGGACCTCCTCCTCCGAGGTGCTGGAGGAGCCCTCCTCCAGGAGGATGGCTCCCTGGACGAGGGGGAGCTCGTCTTCCGGGACCGGGGGCGCGGGCTGGCGGTGCAGCTCCACGAGGCCCTGGTCGCAGAGCGACTTGAGCACCGCCTTGATCTCGATCTCCGGCACCCGGGCGGAGCGCGACAGGGCCGCGACCGTGTGCTTCCCGTCGATGAAGGACGCGACGTAGGCCACGAACGGGTGGAGGGGGTGCAGGGCGAGAGCCATCCCCGCGATCAGGTACGGCACCGTGGCCTCATCCAGCGGAACCAGGAAGGGGACGGTGACTTCGTCGTCGTCGCTGGCGCTGCGCTGGGGGATGGCCGGGATCTCCCGCGACTGTGTGCGCGCTGGGGGAGAGATGAGGGCTCGGACGATGGAGGGATCGGTGAGGACGTACTCGCCGGAGGCGGACTCCGGGTTGAGCAGCAGCTCGCAGTGCTCGCACTGGAAGTCTTCCGGCCGGATCCGCGCGTGGCACTCGGGACATTCGAGTCTTTCGTCCATTGCAGGAGTACTCTAGCGAGCAATCCACCGTCGCCAACGGCCACATTGTGCGCGGCAGTCGCAGATCTATACCCGGCGAGGAGGGCGGCTTCGCTGGACGTCGTCGAGGCGCTCGCCTACGAGTAGGGCTACATCTGTCATAGAGTCCCGAGACCCCGAGAGCCATGGCCGCTGAACCGCAAACCTCCTTCCACATCCTGCTCGTCGAGGACGAGCCGGTGATCCGCGAGCTGGTCAGCTCGATGCTGAGCGATGGCGCGGTGGACGTGGTGTGCGCGGCGGATGGAATCGAGGGGCTGAAGCTGGCCAAGAGCCGCCCCTTCCACCTCATCTTGATGGATGTGGTGCTGCCGCAGATGGACGGCGTCTCCGTGTGCCGGATCCTCAAGAGTGATCCGGCCACGGCGCGCGTGCCGCTCTACATGCTGACAGCCAAGGCGAAGAAGTCGGATGTGGAGAGCGCCACCCTGGCGGGGGCGGACGGCTACATCCACAAGCCCTTCCGGGGCACGGAGCTGATGGCGCTGGTGGACCGGCTGCGCGCCGCGGCCTCCGCCGCCCACTAGCACTTCCGTCAGGGCAGGCGCGGGTGGAGGAAGCGCGCGAGGGCGAGGAAGTCATCCCAGTCGAGCGTTCCGAACTCGAGCGCCACGCCGTCCAGCTCCTTGCGGACGATGGTGCAGGAGGTGACGATCTCGCGATCCTCGGGCAGCGGGATGGCGAGCGTGAGCTGGCGCAGCGAGTCCGCCACCTGGGCGTGGAGGAAGAGGCCGGCCATGGACAGGTCGCGCGCTTTGGCGACCACGGCGCGTCCTGACAGGAGCACCTTGACCATCAGGTTGGCCTCCACGCGGGGGTGGTAGCGGTCAGCCGGGCGGGGAGTGGGGTTGGGCGTCATGGCCTGCGGGTCTCCTCTGGTGCAACAGGACGCAACCAGTGTGAAGCAGGGATCCCAGGAAGCAATTTTTCGGGCAGTGCATTCGCGCGGACGGACACCGTCTCGCGCCGTGGACGGCCGTCCGGGGGCTGGAGACTCCCCGCGACTCCCGCGGTGGATAACCCCGCGTGCTTCCAGGAGCTTCGCTTTGGCACGCGGGCTGAAAGGGGCTCTCCGCGCAGTCCAACCAGGAGACCCTTCGTGGAGAACAACAACCGTATCGCGTCGCTGTCCATCACCCCCACCCAGCCGCGGCAGACACCGCAGAACGAGTTCGGCGCCGTCCTCGCGCGTACCGCTCAGGAGGTCGTCCGGGCGGGAGCAGGCCTCGTCGGCGCTGTGGTCCCGGGCACGCCGGTGATGAGCGCGGCAGTCTCGAGCATCCGCTCGGTGGTCTCGTCGGTGGCGCCGACGAGCGCGTCCATCCCGGGAGCCAGGGGCAACGGCGTGCCCGTCCCCGGAGTCCCGGGCACCGGCAACCCGGGCGCCGGCGGCTCCGGAGCCACGGGCGGGACGAGCGGGCAGGGGGATGCCTGGGAGCTGCTCGAGGCCCAGAGGTTGATGGCCTCGGAGGGCCAGAAGTTCAACATGGCGTACCTGCAGATGCAGAACGAGATGCAGCGGGAGAGCCGCGAGCACAACGCCATCTCCAACATCATGAAGGTCCGCCACGACTCGGCGAAGGCCGCCATCAACAACATCCGCTAGGGGCAGCGCCATGGCCATCGACAAGGTCGGTCCGGTCGGAGGCGCGGGAGCCACGCCCGCCCTGGAGACCGGCAGGGAGCAGTTCGGCAAGGTGCTGCAGGAGGTGAAGGGCGGAGCGCGCGGACCCAAGGTCCCTGTCGCCACGGAGGGGGCGCCGCGCGCGGTTACCTCGGAGGCGGCGCGGGGGACGCGCCTTGCGCATGCGGTGGAGCGGGCCGCCGCGGGCCGGGTGGAGGTGACGCCTGGGGCGAGGGTGGAGTCGGTGCGGCCGGCGCGGGAGCAGCAGGCCGCGCAGGTGCTGGACCGGGTGAGCCAGGCGCAGAAGCGGCTGGATCACATCCTCGCGCTGGCCGAGTCCGGCCGGACGTTCACGCCAGCCGAGATGCTCGCCTTCCAGGCCCACGTGTACCGCGCCAGCCAGGAGCTCGATCTCGCCGGCAAGGTCGTCGAGAAGGCGACCGGCGGCATCAAGCAGGTGCTCCAGACCCAGCTCTGAGGGGCTCTCTCCATGTTCTTCTCTGTCCGCCGTTGTCTCTCTCTCCTCCTGCTCCTGTGCACCGCCGCGTGCCGGGAGCGCATCCAACATGGGCTCGACGAGCGCCAGGCCAACGAGCTGCAGACAGTCCTCGTGGAGCGGGGGCTGGACGCGCGCAAGGTGCCGGAGGCGGGCAAGAAGCCCACCTGGGCCATCGAGGTGGCCGAGGAGCAGGCCTCGGATGCGGTGCGAGTCCTGGCCGAGCTGGGGCTGCCGAGGCCCGTGGCCGAGACGGGCTGTGATGTCTTCGGCGGGGGTGGGCTCATCCGTTCCCCTGTCGAGGAGCAGCTCTGCCGGGTGCGGGTGCTGGAGCGGGGCATCGAGAAGACGCTCCAGAGTGTCGAGGGGGTGTTGATCGCACGGGTGCACCTGATGATGCCCCCTCCTCCGCGGCCTGGGCAGGCTCCGGCGTCGGCGAAGGCCTCGGCGATGCTGCGAGCCGAGCCGGCACAGGCGGCGCGGCTCCGGCAGTCGCAGGAGATGCTCCGGGCGCTCATCGCGGGAGGGGTGGAGGGGCTGTCTCCGGAGGGGGTGTCGCTCCTGGTGGACGAGGCCAGCACGCGGGTGGAGGTGTCCGCTCCTCGGAGCACTCCACTCTTGAGGCTGCGCGTGCTGCTGGCGGTGATGGGCGTGGTGCTCACCGGGCTGGCGGTGGCGCTGGTGTTCGTCGCGCTGCGCCTGCGGCACTACCAGCTCCAGGCCACGACACCGCCGGCCGCGCCGCCTGTCCCGGCTCGGCCCGTGGTAGCGGCGAATGCCGCGCGCAAGGTGGCCTGAGCCGCTGGGAGAAGACCCCATGGAAGCTACGCGGATTGTCCGGAGGCCGGCTGCGAGGAGGATCTCCGAGGAGGCGACGCGCATTACCCGCAAGCCGGCTCCCGGAAGGAATGCCGTGAAGGCGCCGCCTGTGAGAGTGGCTCCGAGGACCGCGCCCGCGCTGCTGCCCCTGGCACGGTTCGCGCTGGTGGCGTTGGTATTGGGTCGGGAGCGGGCCTCGGAGTTGCTCGAGGGGTTGGGAGAGCGGGAGGCGGAGCGGGCGAAGGAGCACCTGGCCCGCTTCTCCGCGCTCACGTCGGCCCAGCGACAGGCCAAGGTGGCGATGGAGTTCGGAATGCGGAGCGACCCCGCGCAGCAGCTCCGTGAGTTGATGGCGGAAGCTCCCGAGGCATTGAGGCGGGAGATCTTTCGGAGGCTGCCTCCCTACCACCGCAGCCTCTTCCCCGAGCGACGCGTGGAGCCTGCCGATGCCTCGACGTCCCCCGCGCTGTGCGCGCTGGCCGAGCGGTTGATCCGCGAAGCCACGCGCTGAACCCGTCTCGCGCCGCGGACGCCCCCGTCGTCCACAGCGCAGGAGTGCCCCATGAACACCCCAATGGCTCGTCCTCGAACCCAGCTCCAGAAAGCACCCCGATTGCACCGGCTCGGCACACGCAGGCTCGCCCGGGCGCATGTGACCTTGGGAGAGCGTCCCCAGATCGCGCGCCTGGGGCGGCAGGCGCTCCAGGTCATCTGTGCTGCCTTGGGGCGCGAGCTCGGCGTCGCCGTCACCGCCACGGGTCGCCTCTCGGAGGCTGTCGTGACTCCCGCAACAGGGGTCTCGCACACGTCGGCCTTCGTCCTCGTGGATCTGTCGGCGACGGGGGGCGCCGCGGTGCTGGAGCTGGAGCTGCCGGTGCTCTTCGCCGCGCTGGAGCGGCTCGCAGGGAGATGCCAGCGGCCAGGCCCCGTGATGCGCCTGACGCGCCTGGAGGAGGCTACGTCCGCCTATCTGATCCTGTCGGTGCTCGCGGCGCTCCGCCTTCAGGCGGAACTCCACCATCGGTTGTGGCCTCGGCTGACGGGCGTGACGATGGATCGGTCGGAGGTACTGGATCGGCTGGACATCCGTCAGCCCCACCTGGGCGTGGAGCTGGCGCTGACGGTGGGTGAGGTGTCTGCCAGCGGGCGGCTGGTGCTCCCCGCCGTGATCTTCGAGGCCGTCTGCAAGCACCTGCCCGTGGAGCGGGACACCACCATCGCTCCGGAGGTTCTCGCGGCTTCCATCGGGGCGAGGTGCCTTCTCGGGTGTAGCCGGCTGCCTCCGTCGTCGCTGGGGACGCTCTCGGAGGGGGATGTCGTCGTCTTCGAGGGCGTGCGCCGTGGCGGCGAGCAGCTGCTCGGCGTGGGACGTCTGGTGACTCGCGGCTTCGAGCTGGCGGGTGAGTTCACCCCCGGTGGTTTCTCCCTGACCCGCGCGCGCAAGCGCGCTCTTCCCCTGGAGTCGAACATGGCGAACGTGAAGGAACAGAGCGGAGGCATGCCCCCGCTCCCCGTGGATGTGGAGATCGAGCTGACGCGGCTGATGCTGCCGCTGTCCGAGCTTGCGGCCCTGAAGCCGGGCCACCTGCTCCCGCTGCGTATCAACGCCAGCGAGCCGGTGCTGCTGCGCGTCGGTGACCGCGCGGTGGCCCGGGCCGAGCTCGTCGAGATCGAGGGCGAGGTCGGCGCCCGCATCCTCACCCTGCTGCCGTGAGCCCCCGGAGGAGCACCATGTCTGCGTCACTCTCTCCGCGGCATCGACTGCTGCTCGCGAGCGGACTCATCTTGGGCCTTGCGGTGCTGGCTCCCCTGGGCGACTTGTCGGCAGCTGGAGTCGCCCGCTGGCTGCTGGGGGCCGTGGCACTCGCGGGGATCGGCTGGTGGCTGTGGCGCCGCCGCGCCGCGGGGCCTCGGCTCAACCCTCCCGAGCGCTTGAAGGTCGTCTCTCGTGCTGGGCTCTCGCAGCGCTGTGGCATCGCGCTGGTGGAGGCGGACGGGCGCGGCTTCCTCGTGGCCTTCGGGGACTCGTTCGCCGAGGTCCGCGAGGCCCCCGTTCCCAACTGCCTCCCTGTTCAGGCCCGTCGCTCCGCGCCTCGGAGACGTGCCTGGTCGCAGCCGAAAGGAGTCGGGCGATGAAGCGAGGATTCCTCGTGGGCCTCCTGCTCGCGCCTGCATCGGCCGTCGCTGGTGGGCAGACCCTCTCGCAAGCGTCCTATGCCGGCAGCCCGCTGGCGATGATGGCGATGCTCGCGGTGATGTCCCTGCTGCCCTTCGTGGTGCTGATGCTGACGAGCTTCTCGAAGATCGCCGTGGTGCTGTCGCTGGCGCGCTCGGCGATGGGCACGCAGCAGGCCCCTCCCACCATCGTGCTGACGGGCCTGGCGGCAGTGCTCTCGGCGCACATCATGTCACCGGTAATGGACCGCATATACGACGCGGGACAGCTCGCATACCAGGAGGTGGAGTCCGGTGCGCAGCTCCTCTCCGCGGCGAGCCGGGTGACGGAGCCGCTGCGCACCTTCCTGGTCAAGCATGGCAGCCCCGAGGAGCGGGCGCGCTTCGTCGATCTCGCGCGCGAGCTGCGGCCTCCCGGCGAGGCGGAGCAGGTCCAGGAGGATGAGCTCTTCGTGGTCATCCCAGCGTTCGTCATCACCGAGCTGAAGGAGGCGTTCCAGATCGGCTTCCTCATCTTCCTCCCGTTCCTGGTGCTGGACATGGTGATCGCCAACGTCCTGCTCGCCCTGGGCATGCAGACGCTGTCGCCGAGTCAGGTGAGCCTCCCCTTCAAGATCCTCCTCTTCGTCGCCGTGGATGGCTGGTCGCTGCTCGCGCGCGGACTCATCCTCGGCTACCGGTGATGCCATGACCCAGGACGTCCTGCTCGCCCTGGGCCGCGAGGCGCTGCTGCTGATGGTCCTCGCCTCTCTGCCGCCGATTGGCGCAAGCCTGGTGGTGGGCTTCCTCATGAGCCTGTTCCAGGCCACCACCCAGCTCCAGGAAAACACCCTCTCGGTGGTGCCCAAGCTGTGCGCGGCGGTGCTGGCGCTCGTGCTCGCCGGGCCCTGGATCGCCGGGCAGCTCACCCGCTTCATGCACCAGCTGCTCATGGCCATCGCCGAGGTGGCCGCATGAACCTCGAGCTCCTTCGTGCGCAGCTCGAGCTGCTGGGGCCCCAGGTCGCCTCGGTCGCGCTCTGCGCCTCGCGCCTCCTGCCCGTGGCCTTCCTCTGTCCGCTCCTGGGCGGCCAGGCCGCGCCGATGACCGTCAAGCTCTCCCTGGTGTTGAGCCTGGCGCTCTTCCTCCACCTGGTCGCGGGGGTGGAGCTCCCGACGCCGGTGGAGACGCCGGTAGTGCTGGTGGGGCTCGTGCTCAAGGAGCTGGTCTATGGGATCTCCGTGGGGCTCATCGCAGCGCTGCCATTCGACGCGGCCCGGATGGGTGGGCGGTTCATCGATCTCTTCCGGGGCACCTCCGCCGAGGCGAGCCTTCCTGTCGCCGGGAGCCGTGAGTCGGCCACGGGGGATGCTCTGTACCAGCTCCTCGTCGCGCTGGTGGTGACGGGAGGGCTGTTCCCGATCGTCCTCTCGGGGCTGCTGCGGGGCTTCGGGGTGGTGGGGCTGGGGGCGTTCGTTCCCTCGGAGGCCGCGACGCTGCACGTCGTGACGCTTGCGGGGGGCGCGATGGCCACGGGGCTGGCCGTGGGGGCTCCCATCGCTGGCGCGACGCTGGCGGTGGACTGCCTCGTGGGGTTGGCGTCCCGCGCGGCTCCGCAGGTGAACCTCCAGGAGCTGGGGGCGCCTCTTCGAATCCTGGGGGGCGGAGCGCTCCTGTGGCTTGGCGTGGGAGTGCTCTGCGAGCGGCTGCTCGCGGGGGGCGTAGGCCTGGAGGGTGCGCTGCTGCTGCTGGGGGAGTCGGCGCGATGAGCGAGAAGACGGAGAAGCCCTCGCCGAAGCGCCTGCGTGACGCGCGCCGCAAGGGACAGATTCCGCGCAGTCGGCTGCTGTCCTCCAGCGCGGTGACACTGGGGGGAGTGCTCGGCTTCACCGCCTTCGCGCCCGAGGGGTTCGCGCGGCTGAAGGCGTGGACATCCCGCCTGTTGCTGGAGCCTGGGGCCCCCAATGCCCTGGAGGAGGGGCTGTGGATGCTGGTTCGCCTGTCCGGTCCCGCGCTGGGGGGCGCGCTCCTGGCGTCCCTGGTCGTCTCCGTGGCCACGGTGGGACTCGAGCTGAACCCGGAGCACTTGGCCCCCAAGCTGGAACGCATCAGCCCCGCGGCGGGCTTGAAGCGGATGTTCAGCGTCCGCTCCCTGGTGGAGCTGCTCAAGGCGCTGGTGGTGACAGGGGTGGTCGCAGCGCTGGTGTGGAGCGAGGTGGAGGAGGCGGGGCCGGACGCACTGCGCGCGGTGTGGCTCGAGGGGGCCGTGGGGCTCAACCATCTCATGGGGAGGCTTGCACCGCTGGCCACCCGGCTCGCGTGGGTCCTGCTGGTCCTGGGAGTGGCGGACTACGCGCTGGCTCGAAGCCGGCACCTCAAGGACCTGATGATGACCCGCGAGGAGGTGAAGCGGGAGTACAAGGAGAGCGAAGGCGATCCGCATCACAAGGCGCAGCGGAAGGCCCTTCACCGCCAGTTCGCGCAGGGAGGCCCGGCACGCGGGGTGCAGAAGGCCACGGCCGTGGTCATCAACCCTACGCACATCGCCGTCGCGCTGCGCTACGACAGCCAGGAGTGTGATGCGCCGTACCTCGTCGCCAAGGGGCACGAGGCGGACGCGCTGGCGCTTCGGCGTGAGGCTCAAGGCCGCGGAATCCCCGTGGTCAGGGACCTGCCGCTGGCGCGCAGCCTCATCCACTACGACGTCGGGGAGCAGATCCCCGAGGAGCTCTACCAGGCGGCGGCCGTCGTGCTGCGGGTGGCGATGGAGTCTCGCGATACGGACGGGAGTCCGCGGAGTCAGACGTCATGAACCAGCTCGTGAAGCTTCTCTCGAAGGCCCGTCGGTCTTCGGACGTGGTGCTCGCGGTGGCCATGGCCGCCGTGCTGGGCGCCTTGATCATCCCCTTGCCGCCGTGGCTCCTGGATCTGGGGCTGGCGCTCAACCTGGCGGCGGCGGTGGCGCTGCTGGTGGCTGCGCTCTACGCCCGGGACGCGCTGAAGGTGACGGCCTTCCCGACGCTGCTGCTGTTCACCACGCTGTTCCGGCTCGCGCTCAACGTGTCCTCCACGCGGCTGGCGCTGGCCGAGGGGCACGCGGGCGAGGTCATCCAGGCGTTCGGCGAGTTCGTCGTGCGCGGGGACTATGTCGTCGGGGCCGTGCTGTTCGCCATCCTCACGCTCGTCCAGTTCCTCGTGGTGGCCAAGGGCGCCGAGCGCGTCGCCGAGGTCTCCGCCCGCTTCACGCTGGACGCGATGCCGGGCAAGCAGATGTCCATCGACGCGGATCTGCGCGCGGGCGCCATCGATCAGGCGCAGGCCCGCCAGCGGCGGCGCAACCTCGAGCGCGAGTCCCAGATGTTCGGCGCGATGGATGGCGCGATGAAGTTCGTGAAGGGGGACGTCATCGCGGGCCTCGTCATCGTGGCGGTGAACCTGCTGGGAGGCGCCGCCATCGGCGTCCTGCAGCAGGGCATGAGCCTGTCCGAGGCCGCCTCCACCTTCGCCCTGATCGCCATCGGTGATGGGCTCGTGTCGCAGATCCCCTCGCTGTGTATCGCGGTGGCCGCGGGGCTCGTCGTCACGCGCGTGGCGTCGGAGAAGGAGGAGGACTCACTCGGCGCGGAGATTGGCTCCCAGTTCTTCGGGCAGGCTCGGGCGCTCTGGGTCGTCGCGGGGCTGTGCGTGGCGCTCGGCTTGATGCCTGGGATGCCGCTGCTGACCTTCGTCGGGCTGGGCGCGGTGCTTGGGGGGCTCGCGCATGCGCTGGGGCATGGGGAGCAAGGGACGGGAGGGGAGGAGGCTTCGGCCGAGGAGAAGGCTCAGGCGTCCAGTGGGGGAGGCGGGGAGACAGGGGCAGGCGTGGGAGCGGCGCCAGCGAGCGCGGCGGCTCCGGTCGGCGTCTCCCCGCTGACGGTGGACCTCTCGCCGGATCTCACGCCGCTCGCGGAGGAGCAGGGCGGCGCCTTCGTCCACCAGCAGCTCAACCAGCTCCGGGACGAGCTCTTCTATGAGCTCGGAGTCCGAGTGCCGGGCATCCGGGTCAGGGCCCACGCGGCGTACCTGCCGACAGGGGGCTACTCCATCCTCGTCGATGAGGTCCCCGCTGGAGCAGGGCAGGTGGTGCCGGGCGCGCTCTACGTGCTCTCACCGCCGGACGAGCTGTCGTTCCTCGAGCTTCAGCTCGAGCCTGCGCTGGAGCCCGCTACGGGCAGGCCGATCAGTCGTGTAGCCGAGGCCGGGCGCGCGCGGCTGGAGCTGGCGCAGGTGCCCACGCGGCGGCCCATGGAGCTGATCGTGGACCACTTCCGAAGCATCCTGCGCACCCGCGCCGCGAACCTGTTGGGGATCCAGGAGGTCCAGGGCCTCCTGGAGGGGCTCGAGGCGCAAGCTCCGATGCTGGTGAAGGAGGCGCTCCAGAAGGTCCCGCTGCCGCTGCTCACGGATGTGCTGCGCAAGCTCGTCCAGGAGCAGGTGAGCATCCGGAACATGCGGGTGATCCTCGAGGCGCTCGTCTCACCGGCCACCGAGGGCGACGCGACAGCCCTCGCGGAGCGCTGCCGGCAGGCCCAGCACCGCTACCTGAGTCACAAGTTCGCCCCCTCGGGGCCGCTCTTCGCCTACCTCGTCGACCCGGAGGTGGAGGAGGCGCTGCGAGGCGCGGGGCCTCGAGGGCCTGCTCCGTCGCCCGAGCGTGTCGCGGAGATCCTGGAAGGGGTCCGGCGGATCGCCACGGAGGGGAAGGCGGTACTCCTGACAGCGCCAGATGTGCGCAGGACACTTCGACGCCTCATCGAGGGAGCCTTCCCCGAGGTGGCGGTGCTGACCTACGGCGAGCTGGACGCGGAGCTGCAGATCAGGCCCCTGGGGCGCCTGGCGCCCGTGCCTGAAACCACCTGAGGGAAATCAACGGCTTCAGGTGCCGGTGTTGCCCTTGGTCGGGTCCGACAGGTCCGGCTGGGCGGTGGTGGGGGCTGGGCGGTTGACCCGATCCCTCAGCTCCTTGCCGGTCCGGAAGAGCAGGCCCCGCTTGGGCTTCACCGGGATGACCTGGCCCGTCTTCGGGTTACGGCCTTGATATCCCTGGTAGTTCTTGACGTGGAAGGCTCCCAGCCCGCGGATCTCGATGTTCTCGCCGCGGCAGAGGGCTTCCTTCATCGATTCGAAGATCGTCTCGATGGTGGCTTCGGCCTGCTTCTGCGTCACGCCCCGCTTGGCGACGAGGATGTTGATCAGATCGGACTTGAGCATCGGACGCTCCCGCAAACCGCGTGACCCCTCAGAAGGAGGGCGCTTTGGCCCGTGATCGAAGGACGAAAACATAACAGAAAGGAGGGCTGTTGCAAGCGGCCAGGGGACCGAACCTCTTGGAAACCTTACGGATTTCAGCCGCTGGCCGCGCTGGACGCAGGGGCGGGGGGCTCCGAGGGCTTCAGCCCCGGGCGCAGGGAGGCCACCAGATCGATCCACTTCGTGCGGCGCAGCACGTCCGCGGTGGCCCAGTCGGCCGCCTGGAAGAGGGCCTCGAACTGCTCGAAGCCGGGGGCCCGGGGGCCCGTCCACGTCTCCGGCCCCCCGGGGATGCTCACCCCGTGGATGGCGCCCGCCAGCTCCGCGACGGAGATGTCCGAGGGATCCCTGGCCGGCTGGATGCCGCCCTTGCGGACGCGCTCCAGCAGCCCGGCCTTCTCCATCCGCTCGATGGCGTCATGGACGAAGGACTCGGGGGCGCGGAGGCGGGTCGCCAGCTCCCGGGGCAGGGGAGGCGGTTGCCCATCCACCCAGGCCAGGGTGGCCTCCATGGCGACCCGGGTGGCCACCAGCTCCAGGGCGCGGGGGTGGTTGCCAAAGGCCCAGAGCGAGTCCCGGAAGGCGGCGTGCTCCACCGCGTAGGACAGGCGCGCACCACTGAGGACGAGCAGCCAGCTCACATGGATCCACGCCAGGAACAGCGGCAGGACGCTCAGCGAGCCCCAGAGCTTGTCGTAGCGGAAGATCTGCTCGGCGAACTCCTGGTAGAGCAGCTTCGCGAGGATCCACCCCAGGCCGGCGACGATTCCCCCGGCCAGCGCCGAGCGGACCGCCACCTGGGCATAGGGGGTCCAGTAGTAGAGGAGGGTGAGGCACGTCACCGCGAGCACCGCCGTGGTGCCCAGGACGATCTGCGGGGCGATGGAGTAGCCCGCGTTCACGATGAGGGCGCGCACCGCGCCGGTGCCCGCGAAGGAGGCGGCCAGGAAGACCGGCCCCAGCAGCAGCAGGCCCAGGTAGATGAGGGCGCGCACGTAGAAGGGGCGCTGGCGCCGGATGCCCCAGACCTCGTTGACGGCCCCGTCGATGTTGCGCAGCAGGGACGCCGCGGAGAACAGCAGCGCCGCGAAGCCCACGCTGCCGATGGCGATCGAGCTGGACGGGGTGAGGAAGCGATCCAGGAACGCCGAGGACTCCTCCTGGATGCCAGGCGCCAGCGCCATGTAGATGGCGGAGCGCATGCGCCGCTCGAAGCCCTCCTGGTGGAGGGCGCGCAGCAGCACCAGCCCCACGGTGATCAGCGGGACGAGCGAGAAGACGCTGATGTAGGTGAGCGCCGCCGCCCGGAGGCTGATGTTCTCCCCCTGGAAGTCCCGGACGAGCGCGCGCCCGGCCAGGTAGACGTCCGTCGCGAAGCGGCCCACGGAGGTCCGCGACACCGGCTCCCAGGTCCGCTGGGCCCATCCGACCAGCTTCGTGCGCAGGTTCAGCAGGGGTTGGAGTCCGGTCATGCGAGGCGGGGGGCAAGGCTAGTCAATCCCAAGGCCCTTCGGCCAGCCTCCCCTCCCGAGGTTCCCCTGGAGGGCCGCCTGCCGGACACCTCGCCGGCAGACGGATCTCACCGCCAGGCAGGCGCGCTCAGGAGGCGCTGCCGCCGCCCGAGCCCGTCTCGTTCCCGCCACCCGAAGAGGAGGGAGGAGCGGAGGGAGGCGTGCCGCCACCGGAGGAGGGTTCGGCGCTGGAGGTGGCGGAAGGCGGCCGCTGGGCCTGCTCGCCCGGCGCGCCCTGCTCGCCGCGCTGGCCCTGTTCCCCGCGCTGGCCCTGCTCGCCGCGCTGGCCCTGCTCGCCGCGCTGGCCCTGCTCGCCGCGCTGGCCCTGTCCGCCCCGTCGGTCATCCCCGCGGCGATCGCCGCCCCGGCTGCGGTCACCCCGGCTCTGGTCCCGATCCGGACGCCGCCCCTCGCGCCGGTCGCCCCGGTCCCGGTCACCGCCCCGCTCCCGGTCACCGCCCCGCTCCCGGTCACC
>JAFGNZ010000174.1 GCA_016926755.1 Myxococcaceae bacterium
GCTGGGCAAGGACCTGGACGTGACGGTCCACGAGCTGAGCCACGCGGTGACGGACGTCGAGTCGAACCTGATCTACTCGGGTGAGTCTGGCGGCCTGAACGAGAGCTACTCGGACATCTTCGGCGCCGTGTGCGAGAGCTGGACGCGCAGCTGGGCCACCGACGCGGACGTCTGGAAGGTCGGCGAGGACATCTGGACGCCGGGCACCTCGGGTGACGCGCTCCGCTACATGAACGATCCGAGGACGGACGGCTCGTCGCTCGACTTCTACGCGGACTACAGCTCCGGCGTGGACGTGCACTACAGCTCCGGTATCTCCAACCTGGCCTTCAAGCTGCTGTCGACGGGCGGTACGCACCCGCGCGGCCGGTCGACCATCGTGGTTCCGGCCATCGGCGTCGAGAAGGCGGCCCGCATCTTCTACAAGGCCAACGTCGACATCTGGACCGCGTCCACCACCTTCGCTCAGGCGAAGACGGGCACGGAGTCCGCGGCCTCGCAGCTCGGCTATGACGCGGCCACCATCGACGCGGTGAGCAAGGCGTGGCAGGCCGTGGGCGTGGGCATCGTCCTCCCGCCGCCGCCCACCACCACCCTGAGCAACGGCGTGCCGGTGACCGGCATCGGCGGCAGCACCGGTGACAAGAAGTACTACAAGCTGACCGTCCCGTCGGGCCAGACCACCCTGACGTTCACCACCTCGGGTGGCACGGGTGACGTGGACCTGTACACCCAGTTCGGCGCGGCCCCGACGACCAGCAGCTACGCCTGCCGTCCGTACGCCGGTGGCAACTCCGAGACGTGCACCCACAGCAGCCCCGCGGCGGGTGACTGGTACGTGATGCTGAACGCCTACTCGACCTACTCGGGCGTGACGCTGACGGGTACCTACAGCGGCGGTGGCGGCGGTGGCGGCAGCGAGCTGACCAACGGCGTGGCCACGGCTGCGTACTCCGGCGCCTCGAGCTCCTGGAAGTGCTGGACGCTCCAGGTCCCGTCCGGGAAGACCTCGGTGGTCTTCAACCAGGTGGGCGCCTCCGGCAACACGGGTGACGCGGACCTGTACGTCCGTTACAACGCCGCGCCGACGACCAGCACCTACGCCTGCCGTCCGTACCTGAGCGGCAACACCGAGACGTGCACCATCAGCGCCCCGT
Source organism: Myxococcaceae bacterium (assembly GCA_016926755.1). Classification (GTDB taxonomy): domain Bacteria; phylum Myxococcota; class Myxococcia; order Myxococcales; family Myxococcaceae; genus Hyalangium. The sequence goes on from JAFGNZ010000174.1 coordinate 1,158, forward strand.
CCGCGGGTACCTGGTACGCCTGCTCGCGCGGCTACAGCGCCTACACCAACGTGACGATGAAGGGCACCTACTAGCCCCTTCCTCGACGTGTTGAGGTGAAGTGAGACGCCCGGGGGCCTGTGCTCCCGGGCGTCGTCTTTGCGGGGGAGGGCCTGGCTTCAGCGGCGGACCTCGATGTCGCGCGCGAAGCTGCCGCCCCCGACGAGATCGAAGGAGGCGCGCACTGGAGTGCCCTCCTCGAGCTGCTGCACCGGGACACGCTGGCCCTGGCGCAGGCCCCGGCTCCGCTTGTCGATGCGGAGCTGGTACACGTTGCCCTCGCCGTCCCGCACGTGGAGCGCGCCGCGGTCCACGCGGGTGATGCGGCCATCCACGGTGCCCGTGGCGATGACCACCCGCTTCAGGGGCACCGACTCGTTCTGTCCCGCCGCGCGGGCCGCGCGGGCCGCGCCCTCGTGCCAGGCTTCATCCTCGCTCGCCTGGACGGCCTCGAGGCCGATCATCACCCGCCCCTCGGGGGCCTCCTGCGTGGCTCCGGACTCCGTGATGCTCATCGCAGCATCCTGCGGCGCCGCGGGTGCGGCTCGCTGCGCGGCGGCCGAGCCGGGTGGGCCCGCGCGGGTGTTGGCGCCAACCTGGGCCTGAGCCGCTCCTGGAGCCGGAGCCGGGGTCCCCTGGGCCGAGGTGGCCGCTGGTGACGCTGGGCTGCCCGGCTCCTGGGGAGCGCGCACGCTCGGCCGCGTCGGGGCCGGTGCCCGCGCGGTGACGGGCGCTGTCTGCTCACCGCTCTCGCGCTCCTGGCACCCCGACAGCAACGCGCATGCCCCCACCATTCCCATCCATGCCCGACGACGCCCCATCCCTGACCTCCCCTGTGGAAAACGGGTTCCTGGCGGCTCCTCACTGCAAGCAGCGCGCCCGTGCGCGAGCCAGGGGGGCGTCCGTTCATGGGGAGACAGTGACGGGCGGTGGCGCCGCGACAGGTGTCCGGTACTGGAGGGAGAGGCTCAGCGGCTGTCGCGCGGAGGAGCGTCCGCCGCGGGCTCCGGCTGGCGCCAGCGCCGCAGCAGCTCCCCGGCGCTTCCACCTCGCTCGAGGCGAGCGTCGTGGAGTGCCCCCTCCGGGTTGATCAACAGGACGAACTGGAGCGTCGGCTCGCCCCGCAAGTGGTAGCGGAGGTCGCCAATTCGCACCTCGAGGTTCCCCTCGGGCCGTGGAGCAGTGGACACCAGGGGGAAGCGTGCCCAGGCGAGCGCCTCTCGCACCGTGGCGAGCGCTCTCGCCTGAGCCGGGAGCGCGTCCGGAGCGGGCCGAGGCCACCGGCGCTGCTCGAGGGGCTCGCTGCCCAGGGACACCGCGCCGGCCACGTACTCGCCGGGCAGGACGGCCACGTAGCGCCAGGTGGTGAGGGAGAGCCACGCGGGGAACACCTGCACCCGCTCCGCCGCTGGCCAGGCGGCTCGCACCCGCTGGCTCAGCGCGGTGAGGAGCGCGACGCGCAGCCCCAGGTACGCCGCCGAGACGGTCAGCCCCACGAGCAGCGCCCGGCGCCACGCGGCCCGCCAGCGCCACGCCCAGAGCGCGCCCGCGAGCAGGGGGAGGGTGACTGCCGGATCCACCACCATCGTCCAGTCCAGCGTCCAGCGCCGGTCCGAGAAGGGCAGCAGCACGCGCGTGCCCCACCCCGTCCACAGGTCCGCGAGCAGGTGCGCCAGGGAGACGGAGAGCAGGCTGAAGAGGAGCACGGGCCCGGTGCGCGCCGAGCGGAAGACGAGCCGCGCCACGGCGGTGGCGGCCAGGGCGACCACGGGGGTGAAGAGCAGCGCGTGCGAGAGGCCCCGGTGCGCCTGGAGCGCGTGGACGACGGAGTTCTCCGCGGGCAGCAGGTTGTCCAGATCGGGCAGCTCGGCGGCCAGGAGGCACCCGAGCAGGACGGCCTTGTCGGTGGCGGAGGGCGACGCGCCGGGCGTGTCTGGCCGGCGCAGCGCGCCCACCGCGAGGCCCAGCAGTCCATGGGTGAGGTTGTCCATGGCTCAGTCCGAGAGCGCGCGGGCGGCCGCTCGGACGTGGAGCTGGACCCGCTCCCGCGCGGCGAGCAGCGTGGGGGCGTCCCCCGCGTCGTAGCCGAGGCACAGCACCACGTCATCCTCGGGCGCGGCCCGCACGCCCAGGCGCGCGTAGTTGATCGTACGGGAGACGGGCTCGCCCTCCGTGTCCGGGGTGAAGCGGCCGAAGATGGGGGCGTGGCTGGCGCGCTCCACCGCCGTCTCCTTCAGCGCGAAGAGGCGCCGCGCGGCCTCCAGCACCTCGGGCCGGCCCACCCACTGCTCCAGGCGCAGCGGGCCGCCCAGCTCCCGCTCGATGAGGCGCAGGCAGCCGCGCACGAACTCCACGTCCGTGATGACGAGGCCGTAGAGGTACCAGTCCGGGCACGCCGCCTGGACGAGCCGGGCCTGGGCGTCCTCGAGCCAGCCGTAGGAGGGGCAGGTGAACGTCTCGCAGATGGAGGCGCGGTAGACGCCGCAGTCGCGCAGGTCCACCCCGTCTGCCACCTTCGGGTGGCCCAGGCAGCCGACCTGCCGCTGCTCCTCATCCAGGAAGCCCAGCAGCGGGCACACGCGCACGGCGGGGAAGAGGGGCGCCTCACGGCGGGACTCCAGGAGCTCCCGGGCCGCGGCGCGCCAGGCCTCCGGCTCCCTCGGCACGGCGCGCATGCGCGAGGTCTGCTCGGCCAGCCGCTCCGTCAGCGCCGCGCGAGAGTGATCGCGAAAGTTGTACAGCCCACAGCAGGCGCCACAGGAGGCGCCACGGCCGGGCTGGCACAGGTTGAAGGAGACGGCCACGCGCTCCATATAGAGGGATGGCCGGGAGCCGTAAACCGTCTCCTGAGCCCTCGCTCGGGGAGGGCGCCGGGCAGCGGGCCCTCAGAACCACTCCGGGTGAATCCGCGTGTACGAGTCCTCGCACGAGCGGCAGAGCTCCGCCAGGTGCGGCACGCGCGGCACCTCCACCGCGAACCAGTACTGCGCCGCGCACAGCTTGCCCTCGTAGAAGTCCCGCCCCTCGCCGCCTCGCGCGAGCCCCTCCCGAGCCGCCGCCGCCTGCGCCAGCCAGCGCCAGGCCACCACCACGGTGGAGAACAGCTCCATGAAGTCCGCGCTGTGGCGCAGCATCTGCTCCACCTCTCCCGCCATGCCCATGGCGCCCAGCGCCATCGTCAGCCCCGCCACCGCCTCCATCGCCCGCTCCATCCCCTCGCACCAGCGGGCCTCCACGCCCGCCCGGCGCGCGCGCGCCACCGTGGCGGCCACCTCCTCGGAGAAGCTCCGCAGCGCCTCGCCGCCGGCCGCCATCACCTTGCGGCCCAGCAGATCCAACCCCTGGATGCCGGTGGTGCCCTCGTGGATGCTGTTGAGCTTCTGGTCGCGCAGCCA
>JAFGNZ010000175.1 GCA_016926755.1 Myxococcaceae bacterium
GATGCTCGCCCACTCGCGGCGGGCCTGGCCGTCCATCATCACCGTGGCCCGCGCACGCACCGGGGCGCGCAGCGCGTTGGACACGGTGAAGGCCAGCTCTCCCTGCCCCGCAGCGTTCAGGTTCACCGACTCCGTGGCGGCCGTGATGTCGAAGGCGCGTGGCATCAACTCGCTCCTGGCTGCGGGGGCTGCGTGAAGTGCAGCTCGTAGGTGACGTAGGCGGGCTTCTCCAGCTCGATGATCCGCTCCAACATTGGCCGGTGCGGCGAAAGCTCCGCAGGGGCGCGCACCCGGATGTGGAAGGACCGGGGCAGGCCATCCGGGCCGGGCACCCGCTCCTCCAGCTCGAAGTCCCGGCGCCCCGTGGCGGTGGACAGGAACAGCAGCAGCCCGCGCGCCGTGCCCCGCCACCGCGACAGCTCCACCCCCGCGGCCACCAGCTCGCGCAGGCGCCCCAGCCCCGTCGTCACCGGCAGATCCAGATCCACCCAGCGCGCGAGGAAGGGAACGAAGCGGTCCGGCGCCCGGCGCGGATCGAAGAGCGCGTCCAGCTCCTCCAGCGTGGCCTCCGAGGGAGCATGGAGCGCCTCCATCACGCCGAGCAGCGCCACCAGCGGGCTGCCCGAACGGGCGGTCCGCTGGAACACCCCGGGCAGCACTCGAAGGATCTCAGCGCTCCTCATCGCTCGTCACCACCTCCAGCTCGTGGGAGCCGGAGCACAGGAGCCAGGTGGGCGGCAGCGTCACCTTCTCGGTGAACTCCCGCGTGGAGCAGGCCTCGTAGCGCTCGCTGTCCCGGGGCCGGCGGAAGACACCGCCCGGACCTCCGGCCAGCAGCGGTGCCCCCTCGGGCGCGGAGGCCAGGGCGTAGACCGGCTGGAAGAGGCGCTCGGCCTCGCGCAGGGGCAGGCCGCTGCCCACGTCCGGGCGCTGCCACGTGGGGTTGGGGCGGCTCGCGTCCTGCCACAGCACTCCCACGCGGTGCGAGCCGGCGTACACGGTGGAGCCGGAGAAGGCGAGCGCCAGGCAGCTGCCTCCATCCCAGCCCTTGTCATACGCGCGCCACCCGTCCGGCGGATCCGCGCTGCCCAGCAGCTCCCGGCTCAGGCAGCCCTTGCCCGGATCCGAGCCGCTGGCCGCCGCCAGCCCCGCCCAGAGGAAGGCGCGCGGCCCATCCCGCTGCACCTCCAGCACGCGCACGTCCTGGCCGCGCTGGCCGATGTGCCGGAACGTGCCACCGCCCCCACCCGCGCTGGAGAGGAAGACGCCGGCCTGCGCCATCCCCGCCACCGCCACGCTCACCCCGCCGCGCACGTCCGCCGCGGCGGCCACCGCGAAGAACCCCTGGTCCTGGTTGCTCGGATCCACCAGCACCTGCAGCGGCGTGGCCCCGGGCCTCAGCGCCAACTCGAAGAGCCCCACGCGCGTGGCGATGAGCAGCACGGGAACTCCGTCGCGCATCGTCCACGCGAGATCCTCCACGGTGTCCAGCGTGTGCGTGGCCCGCTCCCACGTCTCCCCGCAGTCCGTGGAGAGGTGCAGGCGCGAGCGCTGCTGCGCGTCTCCCATCAGCCGCGCCGCCACCGCCACCACCCCCGCGCGCTCCGGGTGCGCCTCCACCACCTCCACCTGCTCGCCCGGGAAGCGTCCCGCGGGCTCCCAGCCGTCCCCGGCGTTCACCGAGCGGAACAGCGCCTCGCCTCCGCCCGCATAGAAGGTGCGCGGCTGGAAGCTGTCCGCGGCCAGCGTGCGGACCTCTTGCGGCACCTCGTCCACCCGCAGCCGCACGCGGTCCACATAGCTGACGCCCGGCTCGGACAGGAGGATGTCGTAGACGTGCGAGGCCCGGAGCGCCTGGCCGAAGCCCCAGCCTCCCGGCCGCAGCTCGGAGGGCAGCGGCGTGAGGGTGCGGTAGAGGCGCTCCAGGAGGCGATGGCGCAGGGCCTCCGCGTCCTCCGCCCGGTGCACCACCACGCGCCCCAGCACGCTGAGGATCTTGCAGTTGGCCCAGGAGACCCGGCACTCCGTCCCCAGCGGCCGGCGCTCCTCCAGCTCGCGCTGGATGCGGGCGCGCGCCTCCTCCGTCTCGTGCTGGCGCAGCGCCTCCACCGTCACGCCCTCGCCGTAGCGGCCCTGCACCTCCGGAGGCAGGTGGGGCACCAGCAGCACCTCCACCGTGCCCGCCGGGGCGTGCGCCCAGATCTGCGCCAGGGTGACGGCCTTGGCACGCGCCACCGCCCCCGAGGCCCGGAGCGCGAGCAGCTCGAAGTCCTCCGCCGTGATGGCCCGGCGCAGCGAGTGCAGCTCCTGGGGCCCGCGCACCAGCGCGTTCTCCAGCGTCTCCGCGGGCCGGCCCCCCACCGCAGGCCGCGGGTTGGTCACCTTCACGCCGGGGATGGGATCCTTGAGCACCTCCAGCAGGTTCGCGGCGACGTTGCCCGAGGCGCCCCCGCCCCGCCGGTACCAGAGGCGGATCTCACGCCCGGCCTGGGGAATGGCCGCCAGCGCCCGCGCCTCGCCGAGCACGCCCTCCTCCCCGGACATGCGCGCCGCGGGAGCGAAGGTGAGGGTGCCCGTCATCCGGTCCACCACGTAGGCGGGCTCGCCCGGAGCGAGGTAGGCGAAGTCATCCACCTCCCGCCAGATGCGGTAGGTGCGGCCCTCGTGCTGGCGTGCCGGGGCGCGGCCGTCCAGCTCGCCGGGCGCCGCCTCCACGCCCACCACCAGATCCAGCGAGTCCCCCGTGGGCGCGACGATGGGCGGCCGCCGCGCCCGCACCGTGAGGCCCGGCTGACCGGTGCCACGGCCCGCGAGCTCCGCGTCCACCTGCTCGCAGTGGTAGGCCAGCACCTCCACCTCGGCCTTCCCCGCGGGGATGCGGGCCGCGTCCGCCGTGAGGAAGATCACCGGCTCGGTGCCCGCGCCCGAGCGTGACAGGGTGACGCGCGTGCCGCGGGGGATGTCCACCGGGCTCTCGGCCGGGCGGCTCAGGCTGAAGCGCAACGACACGGAGGCGGCGGCCGGAGGTTGGAGGCGCACGCCCAGCAGCCGGAGGAACTCCACGTAGGCCTTCTCCGGCAGCCGGTTGAGCCGGTAGAGCATCGTCTCCGTCAGGTGGGCGAAGGCCTCCAGCAACACCATGCCCGGATCATGCGGGCTCAGGTCCGTCCACTCCGGACAGGCCTGGGTGATGTGGGCCCGCGCCTGCTCGAGCAGCTGCGCGAACGTCCGATCATCCAGTTGAGGAGAGGGGAGCGACATCAGCCTGCACCTCCCGCGAGCGCGAAGGGATAGAGGAGCCGATCGCCTCGCTGCGTGGCGCGCACCCGGTACTCCACGGTGATGTCCAGCCGCCACGCCTCCTCGGCGCTGCGGTTGGCATCCACCTGGAGGAGCTGGATGCGTGGCTCCCAGCGCTCCAGCGCTCGGCGCACGTAGTAGATCGCGAGCCCCGCGGTGGTGTCGTCGCAGGGCGAGAAGGCCAGCCGGTGCAGCTCGCAGCCGTAGTCCGGCCGCATCACGCGCTCACCCGGCAGCGTCGTCAGCAGCAGCAGCACGGCCTGGCGGACGGCGGCGTGCTCCTCCACCATCCCGACGGCACCCGTGGGAGCGAGCTGCAGCCCTGCCCCCTCCTCGCCCACGTCGAGGTCCGGGTGCAGGAAGCGCCAGGCGCGGTAGCGGGGCGTGTTCATCCGGCCTCCTCCACCAGCGTCTGCCCGGGGGCGTTCACCTTGTACTCCACCACCCCGGGCGGTGTGCCGTCCGTCAGGCCACTCAGGATGTCCAGGCACACGGGCCGCTCGTCGATGCGGACCAGCGTGGAGTAGCCGACCTTCACCGCGAGCGTGCTCGTGCACGGCTTGATGGTGGGGCCGATGTTCGGACACCCGGCGATGGGCCGCCCCTCGGGATCCGCGCGCACGAGCACGGGCCTGCCCTCCACCGTCACCCAGGCCTGCGAGGCCGTCAGCCCCACCTTCCCCAGCTCATGGGCGCACACCACCAGCGCGTCGACGGTCAGGAGTCGCATTCATCCCCTCCGGAAGTCGATGGACTGCCCGCGGATGACCACCGGCTGGCCGGGGGCCTCGATGTCCAGCGGCACCTTCGCGTGCAGGCGCATCCCAGAAGGGCTCAGCTCCAGGTAGCTGCCCGTGGTGTCCTCCAGCCGCAGCGAGCGGCCCGCGTCATCCAGCCGGAGCTGGTGCCCCCCCGCCGTGCGGACCGAGTAGCGACGGACCGCGCCGCCCTCGACGCCCGGATCCTCGGGCGCGTGCTCGCCGAAGAGGCCGCCCACCACCACGCCTCGCGAAGGATCTCCGTCCGCCAGCACGAGCAGCACCTGGTCGCCCACGTCCGGCAGCATCACCAGCCCCTTGCCCGCGCCGGCGCCCGCGCTCAGCACCTGCATCCACTCCGTCTCCACGCCTCCGTAGGCCGGCAGCGTCGCGCGCACGCGGCCCAGCTCCTCCGGATCATCCACGCGGCTCACCACCCCCAGCGTCGCGGCCGAGGCTCGCATCCGGGTCCTCCGCGGCGGCGGCGCCGAGGACAGCTCCGAGACGAAGCCCCGCTGCGTGTCCAGCACGTGGTTGACGGAGGTGAGCACGTACCGGCCGGAGACCGCGGGGGTGATGCCGCGCACCTCCACCCGCGCCCCCGGGCGGAGCCGCGCGTTCCCCTCCGCCAGCGCGGTGAGCACCACCTCCCTCGCGCTCCGGTGATCCAGCTCCGCCTGCGCCGCGGCCTCCGTGTGGGCATCTCCCTCCGCCAGCTCGTTCACCAGGGCGCGCTCTCCCGGGCTGCCGAGCAGCGCGGGCGGAGCCTCCGCCTCCACCCTCCGCCCCTGGCGGGCCTGCGAGGCGCGAGCGGAGTGGTGCCGGACCCGGAGCGGATCCCACCCGTCCGCGGAGACGACACGGCAGGCCGGATCTCCGTTCACCTCCACGGTGGCCTCCAGGAGCGACTCCCCGAGCAGCAGCGGCACCGGCTCGCCCTCGCCCTCCAGCGTCAGCAGCCGCAGCGCGCCATCTCGGAGCACCAGGTACACCCCGCAGCGGTCCGCCAGCTCCGCCAGGAAGTCGAGGTCCGACTGCCCGTGCTGCATGAGCTGTCGCCAGAGCGGCCCCGGCGCGGAGGCCTCCACGGAGAGGCCCAGAGCCGCCACCAGCTCCCGCGCCACGTCCGCCAGGGTGACCTGCACGTGCGCGCGGACCGGCTGGCGCTTGCGCAGGCGGTGGAGCAGATCATAGCCGCGCACGCGCACCTCCCGCGGCCCGCCCGTCACGTGGGCGTACTCGACCGCCGTCACCTCGCCGGTGAAGAGCGGCTCGGCCTGCGCGGCGGTGGAGACGCGCAGCGGCGTGCCCGGCGCCACGCCAGGAGAGGCGAGCGTCCCACGGGGATCCACGAAGATCAGCTCACACAGGGTAGGCAGGGACAGCCGCTGCTGCACCCGCACCGAGCGCAGGCTCCGCAGCTCCGCGGCCGGGAGCGCGGCACCCCCCAGCTCGAGGGTCAGGGTCGGCAGCCCGCGGAGGCGGCTCATGCACCCCTCCGGAGCGCGCTGGCCGGGGGCAGCCGGAGCACGGTCCCCGACGGGACGTGCATCGGATCCGCGATGCCGTTGAGCGACGCGATGAGGCGCCAGAGCGCGGGATCGCCGTAGTACTGCTGGGCGATCTCGTCGAGGCGCTGGCCCGCCACGGGCGGCTGTCCTGGCGAGCCGCCGGCCCCCAGCACCTCGTGGGCCTCGAAGGACTCCGGTGGCAGCCCTTCCGTCACCTGCTCGGCGGTGAGGCCCGAGATGGGGGCAGGCGGGGCCTCCGCGCCCGGGGAGATGGGCTCCTCCACCCGCACCAGGCGCATGCGCACCCAGGAGCGGCGGGGCGCACCCGCCGGGGTGAAGTGCTCCAGCCGCTCCGCGATCGAGGCGACCACGGTCGGCTCGATGAGGTGCTTGCCCCACACCAGGCGCACGGGCGGCGGCCGAGCGAAGCCTCCTTCCGTCACGCTGTTCTCCGCGAGCCGCCACAGCGGCTGGGTGAGATCACGCACATCCTCGGTCTGGACGGAGGTGCCCAGCAGGGACACGTCGAAGAGCAGCTCCAGCAGCAGCTCGGTGGTCCCCCCTCCCGTGAAGAGCAGCGGCTCATCCAGGGGGCTCCCCCCGGCGATCCCTCCGCTCAGCGCGCGCCGCGGCCGAAGCCCCGCGGTGCGGCGCACCACGAGCGTCTCGGGGTTGAGGAGGGCACCGATGCGCTCTCCGCTCGGCTCGAGGAGAAAGGCCACGCGCGCCATCACTCGCCTCGCTGTTCACGATCGAGCCGGCCCAGCCGCTCCCACTGGAGCAGCAGCGCCGCTCCCTCCGCCGACTCGGTGGAGGGAGGCTCGGGAAGTTCGGGCCAGGGCAGGCTCTGCCGGTCCTCGGGGAGCTCGGGGAACATGCTGGCAGCAGGCCGTGCCTCCCGTCCGGGCCCCGCCACCATGGCTGGCCAGCCGTGGGCCAGGAGCGCTCCCAGCTCCTCCTGGGAGATCGACTCGGGCGGTATCCGACGTGCCGCTGCGGGCTCTTCTCCCCAGGGAGAGGAGGCGATGGGCGGCGGTCGAGGCTCCGCCGGGCCCACGGGACGATCGACCGGGCGCACGAGCTGGAGCTCGGTGGGACGGTGCGTCCGAGCCTCGAACGACGCGGAGGGACGCGGCACCCCTGGCTCCTCCGGACCGATCTCCTCGGCTGGTGCTGCAGGCGCTTGAGGCTCGGCTGGTGGTGCAGGCGCTCGGGGCTCTGCTCCGACACGTGACGTCGGGGCGGGTGGCGCGCCCCGCTGCCGAGCCGCGCCAGTCTTCTGCCGCGGCGCAAAACGAGGCTGGGCGCCCTCCACGGGATGCGCGGGCTGGGACTCTCGAGGAGCCACTTGAGGAGTGGGTGCCGCTGGCTGCTCAGGCACGGGCGCCTGGGGCCGCACCGCGCGTGGAGCCACCTCGGGCGGCTCCCGGCGCTCTTTCTCGGAGGGCACGGCCCGTGGCAGAGAGCTCTCCCGAGGCGCCACCTGGGGCTCCTCGGTGCGCGCTCGCTCGCGGGCCTGGGGCGGCGGCGGCGCTGGGGGTGCTTCCGCTACCTGCGTCTTACGGCCATTCCCAGGTGCTGGCGGCGGTGGCACGGGCACCGGCTGTGGGGCCGCGGCGCTCCTACGCCGGGCAGGCGAGGGCGGCGCCCCCCGCTGGACGCGCTCCACCCAGTCCGCGGGCGGGCCCGCCTGCATGGCCTGGACGTCCTTCAGCCATTGGGCAGGAGGAGCGGCCTCCCCGGCAGACACCTCCGCCCCGGGTGGAGGCGACGCGGGCCCGGAGGGCTTCGCGCGCAGGGCCTCCGCCCACGCCCTCACCCGGCCGGGCACGATGCGCGCCAGCGCCTCGCGCCAGCCTCTGTGAGAGCGCTCACCCACGGTTGACGGACTCGAAGGTGAGGCAGAGCCGCGCCAGGGCGATCTGGTTGCTGAGCGCGTCGAACCCCGAGACCTCCCAGTCGCACGGCCAGCACTCCAGCAGGTTGTACCGGAGCATCTCCGTCATGCCATCCATCCCCAGCATCAGGACGGACACGTTCTTGCGCAGGGGCTGGCCGCTCATCGAGGCCAGGAACCAGTTCCACAGCTCGGGCGAGGAGGTGAAGCCGTAGCTCAGCGTGAGCTGCCCCAGGCTGATCGGGCCCGCCAGCTTGCGCACCACGGTTCCCCCGCCGCCCTCGCGGTAGGGGATGACCTCCACCTTGGCGCGCATCCCGCTGCACTGGATGAAGTGCCCCTCGGTCACCCCGTCGATCAGCAGCTTGAAGTTGTAGGCCCGGAACGGATCCACCAGCGCGCCCGGCTGCGCGCCGGCAGCCGCCTCGGGCGGTGGCGTGACGGGGGGATTGGCCTCAGCCATGCTTCACCTCCTCCACTTCCGCGCCGCCAGCATGCTGGCCGATGCGGAAGATGATGAACTCCGCGGGCTTCACCGGCGCCAGGCCGATGAGCGCCACCACCTGCCCCGCGTCGATGACCTCCGGCGGGTTGGTCTGCTCGTCGCACTGCACGAAGAAGGCCTGCTCCGGCGTGCGCCCCATCAGCGCCCCATCGAGCCACAGCCGGAACAGGAACGCGCCGACGTCCCGGCGGATGTTGCCCCAGAGCTCCGGCGTGTTCGGCTCGAACACCGTCCAGCCCGTGCCCAGGGAGATGGACTCCTCCACGAAGTTGAACAGGCGGCGCACGTTGACGTAGCGCCACTCGCTGTCGCCCCCCGCCACCGTGCGCGCGCCCCAGACGCGGATGCCCCGGTTGGGGAAGTAGCGGATGATGTTGACGCCGTTGGAGTTGAGCTCCGCCTGCTCCTCGGGCGTGATGTGCCGCACGAGGTTGCCCGCGCCCATGACGATCTCGTTGGCCGGAGCCTTGTGGACCCCGCGCTCCACGTCCGTGCGCGCGTAGATGCCCGCCACGTGCCCGGAGGGCGGCACGTTCACCCGCTCGCCCGTCATCGGATCATCCAGGGTGAGCCACGGATAGTAGAAGGCGCCGAACCCCCGATCCGACATGCGCGGGCGCAGGCCCCGCGGCGGCTGGCCCTCGGCGCCCTCCTCCGCCGGCTTCCCCCTGCCACCGGGCGCTTCCAGCAGGGCCATCCGCGTGAGCTGGGAGATGTCGTCCACGTCCTCGGGCGCATCCAGGATGGCGATGCGATCCTTCATCTTCTCCGCGTGCGAGAGCAGCGCGTCATAGGAGGCCGGATCCGAGAAGCCGGGGGCCGCCACCATGGCCACCTCCGTCACCTCCTCGAGCACCCCCAGCCCCTCGCGCCGACGTGTCCCGCCGGTGAGCCTCGCGCTGTCACCAATGTTGACGACGAAGCAGTACTTCCCCCCGTTCAGGAAGAAGCCGTGGACGGCGCGGGACAAGGCCGTGCCCGGGCTGTCCGGCCGGGTGTACTCCTTGAGGAAGTGCCCCCAGTTCTTGATGGCCATGGCCTTGTGCAGGTGTGCATCTCCCAACGGCGCGCGGCCCACGAAGGCCGCCGTCGTCGTCCCCACTCCCTGGATGGAGCGCCTTCCAGTGGAGACCTCCTCTACATAGACGCCAGGCGTCAGGTAGTTCGGCACGTCACCCCTCCTTCAACGGCATGCGGATCACCAGCTGCCCCTCCTCGGGGGTGAGCGCCTCCGCGCCCACGTGGAGCACCTCCCCCTTGGCGCGCACCTCCAGCCGGCCAATGGCCTCTCGAGGCGGCACGAGCGGGAAGCGGAAGCTGCCGCGCGCGTCCGTCCGGGTGCTCAGCTTCAGCGCTGGCAGCTCCACCAGCGCGCCCGGGATGGGCACGTCCCCCGGGCCCACGACGCGGCCCAGCAGCGCCTCGTTGGGGAGCGTCTGGGTGATGAGCGGGAAGCGCACGCGCTGGAACCGCGGCTCGGCGCGCTCGCGCCGCACGGGCAGGCGCAGGCGGAAGCCGGGGCGCGGCGACACGCCCAGGGCAGCCCACAGCTCCAGCGGCACGGGGGCGAGCTCCACCTCGAAGTCGGGCGTCTCCAGCGCCGCGAAGACGAGCTCCCCGAGCAGCTGGTGCGCCCGCTCCGGTGTCTCCGCGCCGACGGTGATCAGGTAGCAGACGGAGAACTGCAGCGGGACGCGGCGCACCGAGCGAGCGGGCGGCGCGGCGCCCAGCTCCAGCAGGTAGAGGCTGACGCCGTTCTCCAGGGTGCTCCGGTCCGGCACGGCGAGCGAGACGGGCGTGTCACCCACGAGCTCGCCCACCCATGCCTTCAGGCGCTGGTCGACTTCGTGGATCATGCGGTCTCCCCCGCGAACGAGCGCCCCGCCCCTGGCGCGCGGCCCGGCTGAGAAAGTTGATCCCGTCCCCGCCCGGGGAAACTGTCCCGCGGGGAGAAGGTCCGTCCGTGCGTGAACATGCCCGGCGGGACGCAAAAAGCCGGAAAGCGCCTCAATCCAAGCAGGCCCGGGATGGCGCGGCACCTTTTCCGCGGTGTGCCGCTTCTCTTTCCCCGTGCGTCCGCGAATGATGCGCTCCAGACACTCCGGCCGAGTCCTTCCCTATGACACCCACCCCCATGAGCAGACGCGTCGCTTCTGAACTCTCCCGCTCCGGTGCCGCGCTGGCGTGCGCGCTGGCGCTCGGAGCCGGCGGAGCGGCCTGGGCGCAGCCCCTCAGCCCCTCCGCTTCCTCCTCACTCCGCTTGATGCAGGACCCTGGCGACGCCTCCTCCGCGTCCGTGGAGTCCGAGGCCCCGAGCGGCTCCTCACACAAGCTCGGGCTCGGCGTCATGCTGGACGTGGGAGCGCCGGATGGGGTCGGCGTCTCCGCGGTCCTGCGGCCGCTGCAGTGGCTGCGGATCAACGCGGGCCTCACGACGAACACCTTGAGCCTCGGGCTGCGCGGAGGGCTCAGCCTGGTCCCCCTCTCCAGCTTCATCTCTCCGTCCCTCAACGTGGACTTCGGCCACTACCTGGACGCCAAGTACAACGATCTCGTCGACAGGCTGGGCAATCTCCCCCTGCAGACGGACCTGCCCGTCGAGAATGTCGGCTTCAACTACCTGGGGGCCAGCCTGGGGCTGGAGATCGGCAAGCCGGAGCGCTTCTCCTTCTTCCTCCGCGTCGGCCTGGCCCATGGCTCCATGACGATCAACGAAGCGGAGGCGCTCCTGCGGGACGTCACGGGCGATCCGGACATCACCGCCCAGCCGCTCACCTTCCGCTTCACCACCCCCTCCGTGAAGCTGGGCTTCCTCCTCTACTTCTTCTGATCGAGCCACCCCATGCGCCCTTCCTTCCGCATCCTGCTCATCACCCTGCCCCTGCTCGCCACCGGCTGCAGCTCGCTCTTCTACGTCGAGGCGGAGACCGAGGAGCTCTGCAAGACGCAGCGCAACATCGAGTTCCCGGGCGGGCTGCCCATCCCCGGGACCATCCAGCAGACCGTCAACTTCCCCGTCAGTGAGATCGGCGCCAACGTCCCGACCGGGACCGAGTCCGAGCTGCGCCTGCGGCTGTTCGAGCTGACGGCCACCAGCGGCAACCCGGATCTGCGCGGCATCACCGAGGCCACCATGTCGCTGCGCCTGCCGGGACAGCCGCCCCAGGAGCTGCTCAGGTACCAGCGCGCCGCCAACCAGCCTCCCACCCAGGTGCTCACCGCCACGGGCAGGGAGATCCTGGATCTCAACGAGGTGCTCAACCAGCAGGAGCTGGAGCTGACGTTCGAGGCCACGGGCGAGATGCCCCTCAACTCCTGGACGGCGGACCTGCGCGTGTGCTCGGGCCTGTGGCTCAAGACGGACCTGCTCGACCTGGTCTTCTGAGCCCGGCGCCGCCCGCTACGGCTCGGTGGGGAGCTGAAGCTTCCCGCCGAGCACCCGGCTCTCGGTGTACCGCGAGATCGTCTGGCGCAGGTACTCCAGGTGATCCTCCTCCTCGGCCTGGCGCATGGCGAAGGCGTCCAGCGCCTCGTCGTCGTCCGCCTCCTCCGCCAGCGCCACCAGCAGATCCCACCCCGCGTTGTCCACCAGCTCCGCCGCCAGCAGCGCGTGGAAGAGGTGATGCGCCTCCGCGCCCTCGTGCAGGATGACATGTTCGATCCCGCGCACCTCCGCCGTCACCAGCCGGGACAGCTCCGTCTCCCTGTTCACATCCCCCCCCAGCCCCCGGATCTGCTCCTCCAGCCAGGCCTGGTGCTCGGCCTCCTCGTCCCGGTAGGCCTGCATCGTGTCCAGCATCCCCTGGACCTGCGGCTCCTGGGACGCGCCGATCAGCGAGAGGACCCGATCGTAGAGCAGCACGCTCATGCGCTCGAACGTGCGCCGCTCCTGGAGCAGATCGATGAGCTTCTCCGGGTTCTTCTGTGCCAGCTTTTCCATGACCGCTCTCCCCTGGCCTCCGCCGGGCCTCATGTGCTCGGAGAAGCTATGCATGGGGGATTCCACGGTCGCGGCGCTCGCCGCCTGCCTGCCCCCGCTCGTGTGCCAGGGTGAACAGGGGGTGGCACTCGGCCCGCGCGCACGCAGTTCCTGCGCCCCTCCTGCCCTGGACGCACCGGATGCGCTCCGGGCCGCGCGCCTCCATCTTCATCCCAGGGAGGAGATTGGCAGGAGGTTTGCTACCTGCCCCGTGAACCCCGAGGAAATTCCATGAACGACGCCATCGAGAACTTCATGACCCGCTCCGTCCACACCATCGGGACGAGGAGCCCGCTGACCGAAGCCCACCGGATGATGAATGACCACGCCATCCGTCACCTCCCGGTGCTCGAGGGGGGACGGCTCGTCGGGATGGTCTCTCAGCGGGATCTCCACCTGGTCGAGACGCTCAGGGACGTGGATCCCAAGACGGTCACCGTGGAGGAGGCCATGTCCCAGGATGCCTATACCGTGGCGCCCGAGGCGCCCCTGGCCGAGGTGGCGCGGGAGATGGCGCGGCACAAGTACGGCTCGGCCGTCATCATCCGCGGCAGCGCGGTGCTGGGCATCTTCACCACCACGGATGCGCTCCGGGCGCTGGACACGCTCCTCACCCCGATGAAGAAGGGGACCGCTCGCAAGGCCGCCAAGCCCGTGGCCCGGAAGGCCGCCAGCAAGGCCCCGGCGCGGCGCGCTGGCTCGAAGGCCAACAAGGGCACCCGGCAGGCGACCGGGCGCTCGCGGCGCTGAGCCAGGCAGGGGGGCGGGGGCTCACGCGGCGGGGGGCGACGCGTCCGACTGCTCGCTGGGGGGCTGGGGAGCAGTCGCCTGCCGCGAGGGCTGGGGCGCCTTGGGCTGGGCTCCCACGAACTCCTTGCGCGTCCCCAGCACGATGTCGAAGAAGGGGTGGGTGACGCACCAGTTGGCGTTCTGATCACGCCCCATGTGGTGATCGTAGTGCCAGGGCACGTGCTCCTTCGCCCAGTACGGATCGAGGTGGGCCCGCCGGTGGATCCGGTAGTAGCGCGCCGTCGAGTACCAGACGGTCGCCGTGAAGAAGGGGGCCACGGGCAGCAGCGGCAGGTGCCCCACCACGACGGCGGCCAGCCCCAGCATCTCCTTCGTCTTGGCGGACCAGGTCCACCAGGGAGTGCTGTACTGATCGTCCACCATCTCGTTGCGCCGCGACTTCTGGTGGTGCTCGTGCCAGTGGAAGCTCCAGATGCTCTTCGGATTCTTCCCCAGGCCGTGCAGCACGTACTTGTGCAGCAGCCACTCGCCGAAGTTGCTGTAGAGCAGGCCCAGTGGGATTCCGATCATGGTCCACCTCCAAGTGGCGCATCCGGCCCCGCAAAGGCGCCTGCACCAAATAATGACTATTTGGTCACTTTTTTTCTAGATCGCAACGAAATGAGCCCACCCCGCAAGCCGCCCCGCCTGTCTGCCTCCGTCCTACCCGCTGCCTCGCTTCGAGCACGGCCAGGCCCCCGGGGCGGCACGCGGGACACCAACCGCCGCGAGCGGATGAAGGCCCTGAGCGAGGCGGGCCTGCGCCTGTTCCTCGAGCGGGGGCTGGATGGGGTTACCATTGACGACATCACCCAGGCCGCGGGGGTCGCCAAGGGCACCTTCTACCGCTACTTCGAGGACCAGACGGCGCTGGTGGAGGCGCTGCTGGGGCCGGTGCGGCGCGAGCTGCTGGACGGGATGGAGGCGTGCGGCCGAGCGCTGGCTTCCGCGCGGGAGGTGGAGGCCATGTTCGAGGCCTACCGAGCGGTGGCGGCCATCATCGCCAGCGCGCTGCTCCAGTACCCGGGCGTGGTGCGGCTCTACCTGCAGGAGTGCCGGGGGCCCGCCGTGGGGGCCCGGGTGAAGATCGTCGAGCTGGCGCGGCTCGTCTCCCGGCACGCGGTGGACATCACCGAGAAGGCCCACACCCACGGCCTGCTGCGCCCCATCCGCCCGGCGGTGAGCGGGCTCGCGGTGGTGGGCGCGGTGGAGCGGCTGCTGCTGGCGGTGCTGAGCGAGGAGGACATCGGCAACCCGCTGGAGCTGCCGGATGCCCTCACCACGCTGGTGTTGGATGGCCTGCGGCTGCCGCCGGGGACGCAGCCGGGGCGCCGGAAGATGGACGGGAGGCCCGGGCGCCCTTAAGGGTAGGGCCGTGGCGCGCAAGCGGGTCCGAGGTGGGTTGCAGCTTCCAGGGTGGGTGTGGCTCGGGCTGTGTGTCCTGACGCCGCTGGTGCTGCTCAACCTGGCCGTCGCCTTCTTCGGCGGCAGCGCGGTGTCGCCCCTGTCCCTCTCCTTCCTGGAGGAGAAGCTCCACGCGCTCGGGGCGTATGCGAGGCACCGCCCGGCGTGCCTGCTCGGCGGGCACGCGCCGCTGGAGCCCCTCATCACGGAGGCCGAGCGCCGTCACCGCCTGCCTCCGGGGCTGCTCCAGGCGCTGGTCGAGGTGGAATCCGAGACACGGCCCCACCGCATCTCCCCCGCGGGGGCCATGGGGCCGGGCCAGCTCATGCCGGGCACGGCGCGGATGCTGGGCGTGGAGGATCCCTTCGAGCCCGGGCCGGCGATCGATGGCAGCGCGCGCTACCTCGCCGAGCAGCTGGCGCGCTTTGACGACGTGCGCCTGGCGGTGGCCGCCTACAACGCGGGGCCGGGCGCGGTGCAGGGGCAGGTGCCGCGCAACGGCGAGACGGAGTTCTACGTGGTGAAGGTGCTGACGGCCTACGCGCGGCTGCGGCCCCCGCCTCCGCGCCCCACGCCGAAGGCGGTGACGGTGCGAGCGGCCTCCCCCGCTCCTCGGGGCAAGGACACGCGCGGTGCATCACGCCGTGCGGTGGCAACCACCACTCGCTGAGCCACTCGGTTCCTGTGAGGGCCTGGAGCGGCTCAGTGGCGGTGGAGGCCGCTGGCGGCCACCGTGTCCAACCACAGGTGCACGTTCGGGTGGAGTTGGAGGAAGGACGCCGGGCACCGTGGAGTGATGGGGCCGTGCACCATCGCCGTCACGGGCGCCGCCTTGCTCGCGCCGAAGGCCAGCAGGTGCGCCTGCCGCGCCTGGATCAGCGGCGCCACCCCCAACGTCAGCGCCGCCATGGGCACCTTGGAGGCGTCGTCCCCCACGAGCGGCGCCAGCGTCTGCCGCGTCTCGCGGGACAGCAGCACGCGGTGGCACGTCGCCTGAAGCGACTCCCCGGGCTCGTTGAAGGCGATGTGCCCGTTGGGCCCGATGCCCAGCACCACCAGGTCCAGCCCTCCCGCCGCCGCCACGGCCGCGTCGTAGCGCGTGCACTCCGCCTCCGCGTCCGGCGCGCTCCCGTCGAAGCAGTTGATGCGCTCGGGCGCCAGGTTCACGTGCCGGAACAGGTGGCGCTCCATATACGCCCGGAAGCTCGTCGGGTCCTCCGGCGGCAGCCCGAGGAACTCATCCAGGTTGAAGGTGGTGGCGCGGGACAGATCCAGCTCGCCCCGCGCGTACAGGGCCACCAGCTCCCGGTAGAAGTTGAGCGGCGAGCGCCCCGTGGGCAGCCCCAGCACCATGTCAGGCCTGGCTCGAAGCTCGGCGGCGAGATGGGCCGCGCAGGCGGCAGCGGCCTCTTGCTCGGAGGCGAAGACGCGGAAGTTCACGGGACGCGCCAGGTTGGCCCGAATCCGGGCCCGGAAAGGGTTCAGGATCCTCTTATGACGAGAAGCGGCACTCAGGGGAAGAACCTTTCCGGTATGGAGGAACTGTCATGCCCTCTACGAAGGCCACCACGAAGGTCCGCCGGGAGCTTGCTCGGAGCCTGTAGAGTGCCGCCGCCCTATGGACGCCTTCGCTGCCCTTGACGCCACCGCCCAGGCGGATCTCGTCCGCCGCAAGCAGGTCACCCCCCTGGAGCTCGTGGAGGCGGCCATCGCCCGCATCGAGCGCCTCAACCCCCAGCTCAACGCCGTCATCGATCACTGGTTCGACGAGGCCCGCGAGCTGGCCCGCGGCCCCCTGCCCGAGGGCCCCTTCACCGGCGTCCCCTTCCTCCTCAAGGACCTCATCTCCGGCTACGCGGGCAAGAAGCTCTCCTCGGGCTCGCGCTTCTTCGCCGACCTGGTGATGCCGCACGACAGCGAGCTCACCCTGCGCTACAAGCGCGCCGGCCTCGTCATCCTCGGCAAGACGAACCTCCCCGAGCTGGGCGTCATCTGCACCACCGAGCCCAAGCTCCACGGGCCCACCCGCAACCCCTGGAACCTGGACTACACCACCGGCGGCTCCAGCGGCGGCGCGGCGGCCGCCGTGGCCAGCGGCATGGTGGCCATCGCCCACGGCGGCGACGGCGGCGGCTCCATCCGCATCCCCGCCTCCTGCTGCGGCATCTTCGGCCTCAAGCCCTCTCGCGGCCGCCTCCCCATGGGGCCGGACATCGGCGACATCATGCACGGGCTCGTCACCGAGCACGCCCTCACCCGCTCCGTGCGCGACAGCGCCGCCCTGCTGGATGCCACCGATGGCCCGGACGTGGGCGCCCCCTACGCCGCCCCGCCCAAGGCCCGCCCCTACACCCAGGAGGTGGCCACGCCCCCGGGCAAGCTGCGCATCGCCTTCACCACCCGCACCAACACCGGCGCGCCCGTCCACCCCGAGTGCCTCCAGGCCATCGAGGACACCGTCCGGCTCCTCACGGAGCTGGGCCACACCGTGGTGGAGGGCAACCTGGAGGTGCCCGACGAGGAGCTGCTGGCGCAGACCTTCATGACCATCTGGTCCAGCGGCGCGGTGGTCGCCATCGACAAGATGGCCCCGCTGCTGGGCAAGGAGCCGACTCCGGAGCTCTTCGAGCCCCTCACCTGGGCCCTCTACGAGATGGGCCGCCAGCACACCGCCTCCGCGTACCTGATGGCCCATGACGCGCTGCAACGTTACGCTCGCGCCTTCGCCTGGAAGTTCGTGGACGTGGACGCCTGGCTGCTGCCCACGCTGGCCGAGCCCCCCGTGCCCCTCGGCACCTTCGACGCCCCACCGGACGAGCCCATGATGCCCCTGTTCCGGGCCGCCGCCTTCACGCCCTTCTGCCCGCTGGCCAACCTCACCGGCAACCCGGCCATGTCCGTCCCCCTCCACTGGAGCGCGGAGGGCCTGCCGGTGGGAGTCCAGTTCATCGGCCGCTTCGGGGACGAGGCCACCCTCTTCCGGCTGGCCGCCCAGCTGGAGGGCGCTCGTCCGTGGGCTTCGCGCCACCCGCCCCTCTTCGGATGACGCGAGGCGTGCGCAACGTTTCCTGGCGATTTCCCGGACCCTTCATTCTCGATTACGAATCCCGCCGCTCGCGGTAGAAACCACCCCCTATGAAAGTCGCCGTACTCACCGGCGGGGGCGATTGCCCCGGCCTCAACGCGGTCATCCGTGCCGTCGTCCGCCGTGCCAGCGAGCACGGCTTCGAGATGATGGGCCTGAGGGACGGGTGGAAGGGCCTGCTGGAGGACAACCACTTCCGCCTCACCCGGGAGACCACCTCCGGCATCCTCCACCGCGGCGGCACCATCCTGGGCACCTCGCGCGTCAACCCCTTCAAGGTCGAGGGCGGCCTGGAGAAGGTGAAGCGCGCGGTGGAGCGCAACGGCATCCACGCCATCATCGCCATCGGCGGCGAAGGCACGCTGTCAGCCGCCACGCGCATGTCCCAGGAGGGCCTGCGCATCGTCGGCGTGCCGAAGACGATCGACAACGATCTGAACGGCACGGACTTCACCTTCGGCTTCGACACGGCGGTGACCATCGCCACGGACGCCATCGACCGGCTGCACTCCACCGCCGAGTCCCACAAGCGCGTCATCGTCTGCGAGGTGATGGGCCGGCACGTGGGCTGGATCGCCACCTACGCGGGCATCGCCGGCGGCGCGGACGTCATCCTCGTGCCGGAGATCCCCGCGGATCTGGTGAAGGTGGCCGAGCACATCCAGCGCCGGCACGCCTCGGGCCGCACGTTCTCCATCGTGGTGGTGGCCGAGGGCACCAAGGTGAAGGTGGGCGAGGGCCAGAGCGAGC
The DNA here is from genome assembly GCA_016926755.1 of Myxococcaceae bacterium. GTDB lineage: Bacteria > Myxococcota > Myxococcia > Myxococcales > Myxococcaceae > Hyalangium. The sequence goes on from JAFGNZ010000175.1 coordinate 17,979, forward strand.
AGCTCATCACCTCGGGCGCGCTGGACGAGGCGGGCCGGCCCCGCTTGGGCGGGGTGGGCAGCATCGTGGCGCACGAGATCGAACGGCGCACGGGCTTCGAGACGCGCGTGTCGGTGCTGGGCCATATCCAGCGCGGCGGCGTCCCCACGGCGCATGACCGCGTGCTGGCCACGCGCTACGGCGTGCACGCGTGCGACATGGTGGCCCGCGGCGAGTTCGGGAAGATGGCCTCGCTGCGCGGCAACGAGATCATCAGCGTGGACCTCTCCCTGGCCACCAAGGAGCTCAAGCGGGTGCCCGAGGAGTTCTTCAAGGTGGCACAGGTGTTCTTCGGGTAGGGAATTCTACCACCGGAAGAAAAATCCCCGAAGAGAACAACCTCTTTAGAATCTTTCCGATACTCTCTGTGAAGCGTAGGCCTGCCGTCCTCCGTCCTGGCCGGCGCACACAGAGGGTATCGACATGAAGGGCATCCCGCCTCCCAAGGTCTCCCCGCCGCAGGTTCGCCCCCAGGCCCCCACGAGCCAGGCGCCAGCGCCCGCCCCAGCCCGCGCTCCCGCCCCCTCGCCGGCCCCTGCGCCGGCTCCGCGGGACAGCTTCACGCCGACCAGCGCTCGGCGCCCCGTGGAGCTGAGCGGGGGCAGCACGGCGCGCCCGACGACCACCGGCGGCACCCCTCAGACGACGAGCCTCCTCACGGAGGATCGCCGGGACGGCCAGGCCAACTGCCTGGATCTCGCCGGGGACTACCTGGCCATGCTGCCGCCCTCGCAGCAGGCGCGCGCGGAGGTGCTCTTCCTGCGAGACACCCGGCCCGGCGCCGAGGGCCAGTCCGGCCACGTCCTCATCCAGCAGGGCAACCAGTACTATGATCCGGTCACCCGGCGCTCCTACGCCTCGCTGGAGGCGTTCGATCCGCAGGGCAACTACGAGGTGGCGGGCTCGGTCAACGGCCGCGACGTGGCGCGCATCCTCTCCGCGCCCGCGGGCAGCCCCGAGCGCCAGGCGGCCATCGCCGCGGCCAACGTGCCGCCTGAGCTCCAGTCCATGCTCGTGGCGGACGCGCAGCTGGCCACGCTCAGCGCGAACGCCGCGGACGCCCAGCACGAGCTCGAGGCGCTGGACCAGCAGCTCGCGCAGGAGCTGGCGCAGTTCGGGCCGGCGATGACTCCGGAGCAGCGGCAGCAGTTCATCACCGAGTTCCAGGCCGCGCACCCCGAGTACCAGGCCGCCCGGGAGGCGCAGGCGGCGCTCGCCACGTACGTGGAGGGCAACCTCGCCACCCTGAGCGCCCAGGCCCAGACGGATCCTGCCGTGGCCCAGCAGCTGGCCGAGGCCGCGGAGGCGCTGGCGGGCACCGAGCACAACTCGGTCGTGGTGCAGATGCTCAATGACCCGGCGCTCACCACGGCCATGGTCAACATGACGGGCGCCGCGCACTTCGAGGAGAAGGTGCTGGCCCCCGCCGTGGGCACCATGGCGGCGGAGGCGGCCATCGCGGCGGGAGGCGATCGCGCCGCCCAGGAGGCCCTGGTCAGCCAGCTCAACACCACGGTGAGCGCGCTGCAGCAGGTGCCCGCGCTGGCGGACGCGGCGGCCACCGCGGCGAACGCCGTCAGCCAGCTCAGCACGGCCATCCGCAGCGCCACCAGCGCCACGGACCTGGTGAACCGGCTCCAGGTGATCAATGAGGGCCTGGGCAATGCGTCCCCGCTGACGAAGGCGCTGGCCGGAGTGAACTTCGTGATGGGCGCGGCGCTCGCCGCCGAGGGGCTGCTCGGGCAGAACCCGGACGCGGTGCTGGCGGGCTTCGTCCAGATGGGCCAGAACGCGGACGCGGTGACCGTGGGCCTGCAGCTGGCGTCCCGTGCGCTGCCCAGCCTGGCCAACGCGGCCGCCACGGCGGGCAAGGTGATGCCCCTCATCGGCGTCGTCGCCAACACGCTGATGTTCCTGCACCAGAGCGGGAACCTCGCCTCGGACTCGAGCCGCTTCCAGGCCGCCAGCAGCTTCGCGGCGGCGGCGGGTGGCGCGCTGATGCTCATCCCCGGGGGGCAGATCCCGGGCGCGGTCATCACCGCGGTGGGCCTGGCGCTGGGGGCTGTCGGCTCGTGGCTGCAGGGCCAAGAGGAAGCCTCGCACAAGGCCGCGTTGAGCGCGGAGGCGCAGGCCATCATGGCCCGGCTGGACCCGCCCGTGGATCCGGCGGTCATCTCGGCCATGGCGGGCATGAGCCCGGAGACGGTGGCGAGCACGCAGCAGCAGCTCGGGCTCACGCCGGAGAGCTGGGTCACGCTCGCCCACAACAGCCCCGAGGTGGTGGCGGCCCTTCAGCTTCATGGGCCGCACCTGATGGATCAGCTGCACCACGCGTTTGGCATCGACAGCGTGGCGGAGCTGGAGTCGTTCATGGCCACCATCGCGCCGCAGGGCTCGCAGAGCGATCTGCCTCGGCTGTTCGCCTACCTGGCGTCCGAGTCGACCACGAACACCACGGACCTCCGTCTGGAGGTGATCGCCGAGATGCAGAGCTGGCGCACCGAGGCAGGCGAGTACCAGATGGTGGAAGGCGGCCTGCCCCCGGATCAGCGCCCCCCGCCGCCGGTGGATCCCTTCTCGGATCTGCTCGGCCGGGTGTCTTTCTATCTGGACGCGCTGGACTGAGGCGATAGGGACCGCCTCGCGGCTGGCCGTCGGTGTCCTTATGTCCCGGCGGGCGCGGTAGGCTCGCCCCCCTACACCGGCGCAGCGCACGGCCTTGCTGGCCCCAGCCGCCTCCTCCGGCGCCTCCCTGCACCAGCCCGTCTCCACCAGAAGCGGCGGCGTTCTCGAGGTTGGCCGGGTTCACGCTCGTTCATCGATCTTGAGTTGGAAAACCACGGGTTCAAGTCCCGTACTCCTCGCTAAATAGTAGTGCCCTGGTGGCTGCTACCGCCCCAGTTCGTCGCGCCGCTGGTGCCCCTCCACCGCGCGCCGCGCCCGTGCTGGACCGATCCGCGCCCGGTGCGCTGGTCCCTGTGACGCCGCGCCGCCCCTGGTGTGCCTCGCCGCACCCGCGCCCCCCGCCGCTGGTGTGCTCCGGAGCGAGCCGCCACCCTCCGGCACTCCCCGAGCAGCCTCGCTTTCAGCGGGTTCTGGCAGACTCTGGAGCGGGCCAGCCGTGACCCGCAGCGCCCACGCTTGATTGAAAGGACGTGTCCATGCGTCGTCGAGCTTGCAGCGCCCCCCTGCTCCTGCTCCTGCTCTCAGCCTGTGCAACGATGGATCCGAGCCCGGGAGAAGAGGAGGACCCGAGTCCGAGGTACGCCAACCTGCTGCGGGCAGCGGAGTACCCCTGGACGGACGACGGGCATTGCGTGGTGCGCGAAGCGTCCAACGACTGGCCCATCCTGGCGGAGAGATGCTTTCACGCTCTCGATCGCGACAGCGTCAGATTTCGGGATGTCACCGGAAGATGCGCTGTCGCCTCTGCGCCTGCGGCTGCAGCAGTTCCCGCAGCCGTGGCCCTCTGTATCTTTGCGTCACCGGCAGTCGTAACTGGAGCAGTGGTTGTGATTGGCGCGGTGGTGGTCGCAGCCGCCATCCAAGAGGGGATTGATGCTTATAAACGGAACGCAGCCCGTGAGCGTGCGAAGCCCAAGACTCAGATACGACCATCCAGCGAGCAGGAACCCGTGTCGAACAGAGAGCCCACGCCGAGGGGCTTGAGTCGGGACTGGCTCCCACCTGTATCATCTGATCCGACGGAGCGCCGCCCTGAGTGCAGGCCCGTCCCGGTGCCGCATCGTGGCGGCAACGACCCGCACGACGACTGCGCCGACAAAGTTCCGAACAACAGCTTCCCCGGCTGGGACGTGCTCGTCAATGGCAAGCAATTCGACGCGCTGCAACTGGCCATGTGCACGCTGTGGGATGTCAAAACGGACGATTTTGAAAACCAGCCGCTTCGCTCACAAAGGTTCTTTGTCAGGATGAAGCTGCCTGAACTGAGACATGAAGCCAAACTCGCCAGGGAATGCGGGTACGACTTCATCATTGGAGTGCGAAGCGCCGCGCACAAAGCTGTGCTGTTCGACGAAGACCCCACCCTCAAAGTTGTCGTCATGGATTGGTGCTTGAAATGACAGCCGCTCAAAGGACCCTCATCATTGTCGTCCACGCGCCTGCGCTCAAGGGTCATGACGGCCGCCCAACCGCAGTTGTCCGCGCAATGGAACGTGCGCTGCCTGGCTTGCGCTTGGGGTGGACGATGTCGGAAAAGGAAGACTTCATCGCATTGCCTCACCGCGACGAGTGGGTCGCGGCCAACATGACAAACGGAGGGTTTCCGTTCCTCCGCAACGATGATGATAACCACCTCGTAACGGTTGCCGGCTTGGAAAACCCAAACGGCCTTGCCGCAGGGAGTCCGCCACATTTTGAAGTCCATGCAGACTTGCCACTCGACGAAGCCGGTATCGCAGCGGCGGTGGATGTGCTGGAGGCAGTAGGCGACAGCGCTCGCGCGGTATGGGGGCATGCGACGCCAAGCGGCTATGGTGGGATCGTGGCGCAACAGTTCCGCCACCCCGGCGATGAGCCGCACGTTCCGCCCCAGGGGCTGCCGTCGCTCAAACTCCCATGGGACAGGTCCACGCCTGAGATTCCGCACTTTCTCGGGTGGCTGAACTATTGGTCGGCGGCTGCGGCACGAGCCATCGGGTTCCCGGATCCTGCTCGCGACGCCGAGCTGCTCACGCGGGCGCGTCGCACCGAGTCGGGCGGGTGGGTCGTGCAGCTCACGGATGAGCCGCTCGATCTCGACAACCCCGCCCACCTGGACGCGCTGAAGCGGGCCTACGAGCGCTTCCCGGAGATCGGCGGGCGCTCGGCGCAGTGACCGCTCAGCTCGGGGCGCACTGCGCGGGTGCGGGCGATGGTAGCGTGCAAATCCAGGAGGTCACGCACCCTTGCTACAACCCGTTGGATTGGCCCTTGCGCTCGCGCTCTTCGTGGGAGCTGCCGCGCGAGCCGAAGCCGCGCCGAGTCGCACGAAGCGAGATCGGCCCGTCACAGTTACCGGCAACCCGGCCGAGCCGCTGCCCGAGATTCACGTCGCGGCGGACATCCCCACGGTGCTGCTGTTCCCCGCGCCGATCCTCACGAAGACGATCACGGTCGATCAGTCACGGATCCGGGTTCGGGATGCGGACGAAAGCTCGACCATCATCCAAGCCGTTGAGGATTACCGGCCCGGCTTGCGTACGGGCTCAGAGGTGGGTTGGCGTTCGTGGAGGGGGCCGGGCAGGAAACACATGCCCTTGAGCATGGCGCCTTTGAGCGCATCGCACTCCTCGCGAGCCAACGAGGTCTTGACCCAACACCCACCGTTGAGGGGCACCTGCCGCGGGTGCGGGCATCGCCCTTTCGCATTGGGCCGCGCCTGGCTCGGCAGCGGCTCGGGGAGTGTGTCCTCGGCCCGCACTCCTGGCTCAGAGAACGCGGGGGGTGTCTCCGTGGATGCAGTCGCCGCCTCATCGCCGAGCCCTGCCGTGCCTCCGTCCTCCAGGCGGGCCCCGCCAGCCTCGTGCCTGCGGACGACGGGCTGCTCCGGGAACTTCTGGGGAGTGAGCCACCAGACCCAGCCCCCCAGCGTCAGGAGCGCCGCTGCTGTCGCGAGCCGGCGCC
>JAFGNZ010000176.1 GCA_016926755.1 Myxococcaceae bacterium
AAGGCCAAGCGCATCGCGCTGGGCATGAAGCAGATCGAGCAGAACCCCTGGACGCTGCTGGAGGACAAGTACCCGATCGGCTCCGTCATCAAGGGCCAGATCCGCAACGTCACCGACTTCGGCATCTTCGTCGGCGTCGAGGAGGGCGTGGACGGCCTGGTGCACGTGTCCGACATCTCCTGGACGCAGCGCATCAAGCACCCGGGCGAGCTCTACAAGAAGGGCGACGAGGTCGAGGCGGTGGTGCTCAACATCGACGTGGAGAACGAGCGCTTCAGCCTGGGCATCAAGCAGCTCTCGCCGGATCCCTGGGAGACGCTGTCCGAGCGCACCCCGGTGGGCAGCCGCGTGAAGGGCAAGGTCACCAAGGTCACCGACTTCGGCGCGTTCGTGGAGATCGAGCCGGGCATCGAGGGTCTGGTCCACGTGTCCGAGCTGCGCGAGGAGCGCGTGGAGAACCCGCGCGACGTGGTGCAGGAGAACCAGGAAGTCGATGTGAAGATCATCGACATCAACACCCAGGACCGGAAGGTGGCGCTGTCGATCAAGGCGCTCATCGGCGAGGGCTCGGATGACTACCGCGAGTACCTCCGCAAGCAGGCCGAGGGCAGCAAGGCGCGCCTGGGCGACGTGATGGCGAGCAAGCTGAAGAAGTAGTCCTCGCTCCTCCCACCGGGAGGCACATGCCAGCGGCCGGGTTCCCTCACGGGGGCCCGGCCGTTTGTGTTTTGCTGTCCTGGGAGGCTGCGATGAGCGAGCACGAGTACACCCACGGCCGTGTGGTGTGGCGCGATCTGATGACGAGGGACGCGGCGAAGGCGCGCGCGTTCTACAGCGGGCTCTTCGGGTGGACGTACGAGGAGCTCGTCCTCGAGACCGGCGACGACTACACGCTGATCAAGCTCGACGGGAAGGCGCTCGGCGGGCTCTGGCAGATCCCCCAGGGCAACCCCGCGCCCTCGCTGTGGATGAGCTACGTGTCGGTGCCGGACGTGGACGCGGCGGCCCGGCTCGCCGGGGAGCTCGGAGGCAAGGTGGTGCATGGGCCGAAGGAGTTCCCGAACCTGGGGCGCTTCGTGGTGCTGGCTGACTCCGCGGGCGCGCTGATCATCGCGTTCCGTGCCCTCCGGGGGGATCCGCCTCTCGAGGAGCCGAGGCCCGGCGCGTTCTGCTGGGAGACCCTGGGCACGCCTGACGAGGCGCGGGCGAAGGCGTTCTACGGGAAGCTCTTCGGCTGGAAGGTGATGAAGGCCGGTGGAGGCGAGCGCTCGGTGTTCACCACCGACGGCACTCCTCGAGGGCAGCTCGCCGATCTCCAGGACTCTCAGCGGGAGTACACGCCGGCCTGGCTCACCCTCGTCAGGGTGGAGCGGCTGGGGCCCGCGCTGGATCGCGTGAGCGAGCTGGGCGGCCAGACGCCCGTGCCGCTCATCGCCGCCCCGGGGCTGGGGCGCGTCGCCGTAATCTCGGATCCCGCCGGGGGCCACCTGTGCCTCCTCGAGCCTGCCCGGAAGTGAGCGCACCTACATGGGCTCCGTGAGGGCATGCCCGCCGGCCTTCCCGCTGTTATCCATTGTCAGCCCAAGTGTTTGGATCCCACCGCTGAACTGATGCCTTCCGGGGGCGGGGGCGGGGGGGCGGCAGACACGCTTGACCCCTCTGGAAGGGGGGGTGATAAGGGCTCACCTGTTCTCATCCCCGGTACCCAAGGAGGCAGTCTCCATGTCTCGAAATGTCGTCATCGTGGGCGCGGCCCGTACTCCCATCGGTGCCTTCCAGGGCGCGCTCTCCAAGCTGACGGCGCCGCAGCTGGGCGCCATCGCCATCAAGGCGGCGCTGGAGCGGGCGGGCGTGAAGCCGGAGGCCGTGCAGGAGGTCCTCATGGGCTGCGTGCTGCAGGCGGGCGTGGGCCAGGCCCCGGCCCGGCAGGCCATGCGCGCCGCGGGGCTCCCGGACACCGTGCCGGCCACCACCGTGAACAAGGTGTGCGGCTCGGGCCTCAAGGCCGTCATCGCCGGCGCCCAGGCCATCGCGCTGGGGGATGCGGACGTGGTGGTGGTGGGCGGCATGGAGTCCATGTCCAACGCGCCCTACGTGAGCCACGCCCTGCGCGGCGGCGCCCGCATGGGCAACGTGGAGTTCAAGGACGCGATGATCCTGGACGGCCTGTGGGATCCCTACGACAACGTCCACATGGGCATCTGCGCCGAGGAGTGCGCCACCTCGCAGGGCATCAGCCGCGCGCAGCAGGACGAGTTCTCGCTCGAGTCCACCCAGCGCGCCATCAAGGCCCAGAAGGAGGGGCTGTTCACCGCGGAGATCGTCCCGGTGCCCGTGCCCGGCAAGAAGCCCGAGGACACCGTCATGGTCTCCGAGGATGAGGGCCCGCGCAACGCGAAGCCGGAGAAGATCACCGGCCTCAAGCCCGTGTTCAAGAAGGACGGGACGGTGACGGCGGCCAACGCCTCCTCCATCAATGACGGCGCCGCGGCGCTGGTGCTGATGAGCGAGGAGCGCGCCAAGGCGGAGGGCCGCACCCTCCTGGGCCGCATCACGGGCTACGCGCAGGCGGCGCGCAAGCCGGTGGAGTTCACCATCGCCCCGGCGGACGCCATCAACAAGCTGCTGGAGAAGAAGGGCCTGAAGGCGGAGGCCGTGGATCTCTGGGAGATCAACGAGGCCTTCGCGGTGGTGTCCATCGCCAACAACCGGCTGCTCAAGCTGGATCCGTCCAAGGTGAACGTGCGCGGCGGCGCGGTGGTGCTCGGGCACCCGATCGGCGCCTCGGGGGCGCGCGTGCTGGTGACGCTGCTGCACACCATGAAGGACCAGGACAAGAAGCGGGGCGTGGCCTCGCTGTGCATCGGCGGCGGCGAGGGCATCGCGCTGATGGTGGAGCGCTGATCTCCCTCTCCTTCGGGAGAGTTCCAGGGGTGGGGATCCTCCGGATCCTCACCCCGTGTTCCATGTAGCGGAGGGCGGATGAACAAGGTCTACGCGAGCGCGGACGAGGCGGTCGCCGACATCCCGGACGGCTGCACGCTGATGAGCGGCGGCTTCGGGCTGTGCGGCAACCCGGAGAACCTGATCGAGGCGCTTCACCGCAAGAGCGTGAAGAACCTCACCATCATCTCCAACAACTGCGGCACCGATGACAAGGGGCTGGGGATCCTGCTGGCCAACAAGCAGGTGAAGAAGATGGTCTCCAGCTACGTGGGAGAGAACAAGGAGTTCGAGCGCCAGATCTTCTCGGGCGAGCTGCAGGTGGAGCTCAACCCGCAGGGCACCCTGGCCGAGCGCATCCGCGCGGGCGGGTGCGGCATTGGCGGCTTCTTCACCCCCACCGGCGCGGGCACCCAGCTCACCGAGGGCAAGGAGACGCGGATGATCGACGGGCGCCTGCACGTGCTGGAGCTGCCGCTCAAGGCGGACTTCGCGATCGTCCGCGCCTGGAAGGCGGACACGTGGGGCAACCTGGTGTTCCGCAAGACGGCCCGCAACTTCTCGCCGATGATGTGCATGGCGGCCAAGGTGACGATCGTCGAGGCCGAGCACATCGTGGAGCCGGGCGAGATCGATGGGGACGCCGTCCACGTGCCTGGCATCTTCGTGCAGCGGATCATCCCGTCGAAGAACCTCAAGAAGTGGATCGAGCGGCGCACCGTCCGCAAGCAGGCGTGAGGACTCCCATGCCATTGACCCGTGAGCAGATCGCGCAGCGCATCGCCAAGGAGCTGAAGGATGGCTTCTACGTCAACCTGGGCATCGGCATGCCCACCCTGGTGGCCAACTACGTCCCGCCCGGCATCGACATCATCCTCCAGTCGGAGAACGGGCTGCTGGGCATCGGCCCATGGCCCATGGAGGGCGAGGAGGATCCGGACCTCATCAACGCCGGCAAGGAGACGGTGACGGCGCTGAAGGGCGCGGCCTTCTTCGACTCGGCGCTGTCCTTCGGGATGATCCGCGGCGGCCACATCGACATGGCGGTGCTGGGCGCCATGGAGGTGAGCGAGCAGGGGGATCTGGCCAACTGGACGATCCCCGGGAAGATGATGAAGGGGCCCGGCGGCGCCATGGACCTGGCCGTGGGGGCCAAGCGCATCTACGTGGCCATGGAGCACGCCAACAAAGAGGGGCAGCCGAAGATCCTCCGGAAGTGCGCGCTGCCCATCACCGGCCTCCAGTGCGTGCACCACATCGTCACCGACCACGCCTTCATCGACGTCACCCCGGAGGGGCTCCTGCTGCGCGAGCTGGCCCCGGGGGTGACGGTGGAGCAGGTGCAGCGCATCACCGAGCCGAAGCTGAGGGTGGCCTCGGACGTGCGCGAGATGAAGGTTTGAAGGGTTGACGCTTCGCCCCTCCGCTGCGAGCATTCGCCCGTCTCGCAGCGGAGCGCTCATGGCCGAACACTCTCAGAAGCCCCACGCCGGTCCGCGGGCCCCTCGGCTCGAGTACGAGCTGCCGGTGGCCTACAAGACCGTCGCCGGCTTCGTCACGGACTGGGCCGTCAACATCTCCCGGGGTGGGCTCTTCATCAACACGCAGAAGCCCCTGCCGGTGGGCACGCACGTGAAGCTCATCGTCTCCCTGCCGGGGACGGAGTTCCCGTTCGATCTCGCGGGCCGGGTGACACGCATCAACGAGACCCACGTGGCGCCCAACCAGGTCCCTGGGATGGCCATCGAGTTCGTGGACGTTGATGAGGACAAGCGGGTGCGCCTCGAGGAGTTCGTGGAGCGCCTGCGCAAGGCGCTCCCCCCCGAAGACCGGGGCTGAGGCTCCATGCACCCAGCGTGCTGTGGCATGCTCTGAGGGTATGAGCGTGCTACCGAGGCCGTGGGGGTTGCTGCTGTGCCTGTTGCTGACGGCGTGCGCGGCTTCCGAGCCAGTGCTCCACAGTTCCAGCAGCGAAGCGCCGGACTTCGTGGCCTCCTGGATCATCGCCACCGAGCGCTTTGTGGAGGTGGTGCAGCGGCTCTGGCCTGAGGAGGGCCTGGAGTTCCGAGAACTGCCCGTGCGCTGAGCTTCGGGGAAGTGCAGCCCGCGAGCCTGGGGTTTATGGCAAGGTGAGGGAGAGACCGCCCTGCCGTCCTTGAGTTCCATGCAGCCCTTGCCTGAAACCCCCATCGAGCTGACCATCGAGCGCCTCGGGCAGCTCGGCGAGGGCGTGGCCTCCTGGCAGGGGCGCACCGTCTTCGTGCCGGGCGCGTTCCCGGGGGACGTCGTCCGTGTCCACCTGGAGCAGCAGGGGAAGGTGCTCCGAGGCGTGCTCCGGCAGGTGACCGTGCCGAGCAAGGATCGGCGCCCATCCCCGTGTCTCCTGAGCGCGGAGTGCGGTGGGTGCGACTGGCTGGAGCTGGCCGAGCCCGCTCAGCGCGCCGCGAAGCAGGAGATCGTCCTCTCCACCCTGGAGCACCTGGGCCACCTGCCGAGGGACCGCCTCACCGTGCGCCCCCTGCTCGTGGCGCCCCGGGACACTGGCTACCGGCGGCGGGCCGTGATGCACTTCGCCAAGGGGGCGCTGGCGTATTTCGGCCGGCGGAGCCACGAGCGGATCCCCGTGTTCGCGTGTGGTGCGCTCACTCCCGTCCTCGCCACACTCCCGGGCAAGCTGGCCCCGCTGCTCAAGCCGCTCGCCAAGGATGCCGACGAGGTGCACTTGCTGGCCGAGGGGAGCAAGGCCGCCTTCGCCGTGATGCTGATGGGGCCCGTGACGGCGCGGCATGTGGAAGCGGCGGAGGAGGCGGTGCGTCGGCTGCGGTTGGAGGGGGCCGTGCTGGTGCCCAGGGAGGGTTCGCCTCGCCTCCTGGGCAAGCCCGCGCTGCGCTCGCTGTCTCCTCTGCGGCCCGAGGTTCCGCTGTACCTGCGGCCGGACTCCTTCGCCCAGGCTCACGCGGAGGCCAATGTGGGCCTCGTCACGGCCGCCCTGTATGAGCTGGCCCCCCGTGAGACCGATGCCGTGCTGGAGCTGTACTCGGGTAATGGCAACTTCACCTTCCCGCTGGCCGCTACCGCCAGCTCGGTGCTGGGGGTGGAGTCCTCCCCGGTGGGTGTGGAGCTGGCCCAGCGCAGCGCCCGGGAGGGAGGGGTGGCCAACGTGCGCTTCATCCAGGGCGACGCGCGCAAGGTGTGCGAGGGGCTGCTGGCGGAGGGGCGGCGGTTCGAGCTCTGCCTCGCGGACCCACCCCGTACGGGGGCTCCGGGGCTCGCACGCCAGGTCTCAGCGCTGGGAATGAGGCGTGTGGTGTATGTGGCGTGCGATCCGGCTTCGCTCGCCCGGGACGCGGCGGGGTTGGTGGAGGCCGGTTACAAGCCTTTGGCCCTGCAGGTGGTGGACATGTTCCCGCAGACGCATCACGTGGAAGCCGTCATGTCCTTCGAGCGCTAGGAGGCCCCATGGACGCCCGCATCGTCGAGTTCGCCGAGGTGCTGCGCCAGAACGGCGTGCGCGTGAGCACGTCCGAGGTCCAGGACGCCCTGCGCGCCAGCGCCGAGGTGGGCCTGAAGGAGCGCGCCGTGTTCCGGGCCGTGCTGCGCACCACCCTCGTCAAGCGCGAGCTGGACGTGGACGTCTTCAACCGCGCCTTCGACTTCTACTTCTCGGGCGCGGCGAGGACGTTCGAGGCGCTCGACAAGTCGCTCGCGAAGCAGATCGAGGAGGAGGGCTACCTCCAGGGCGACGAGCTGAAGATGGTGCTGTACCAGATGAACCTGCTGTTCCCCGAGATGTCGCCGCTGGCCAAGGCCATCGTCGAGGGGGACCGGGCGCGGCTCGCGCAGATCTTCCGCGCCGCCATGCTCCAGCTCGATCTGTCTCGCATGGAGACCGGCCTCCAGGCGGGGTTCTTCTCCCGCCGGCTGCTCGCGGGCGCTGGCATGGAGCGGGCCCGCTCGGACCTGAAGTCCCTGGAGGCCGAGCTCGCCGCGCGAGGGCTGTCTTCCGAGGGCGTGGAGATCGTCTCCCGGTACGTCGCCGACGCGATGCGGAAGATCGAGGACGCGGCGCGTCAAGAGGTGAAGCGCCAGGCCGAGGCCCGCATCCGTCGGCGTACGGACTCGGTGACGGAGAAGCCGCTGCACCTGCTCACCCAGGCCGAGGTGGACCAGATGCAGTTCGCCGTGCGCACGCTGGCCGAGAAGCTCAAAAGCCGCCTCATCCGCAAGCAGCGCTCGCACCGGCGCGGGGCGCTGAACGTGCGCCGGACGCTGCGCCGCAATCTCCCGTGGGGTGGGGTGCCCATGGTCCCCCAGTTCCGCAGGCGTCGCCCCGAGCGCCCAGAGGTAGTTGTCCTCTGTGACGTCTCGGACTCGGTGCGCAACGCGGCCCGGATGATGCTGCTCTTCACCTACACGCTGCAGGAGCTGTTCGTGCGCGTGCGCTCCTTCGTCTTCGTCTCGGATGTGGGCGAGGTGACGCAGTACTTCAAGGATCTGGACGTGGATCAGGCCATCGATCTGGCCACCGCGGGCAAGGCCGTCTCCCTGAGCGCCAACTCCAACTATGGCCGAGCGCTCGCGGACTTCGTCCGGGATTACCTGGGCAGCATCACGCGGCGCACCACGGTGATGATCATCGGAGACGGCCGGAACAACTACAACGCGAACAACGCCTGGGCGCTCAAGGATCTCCACCGCAAGGCGAAGCGCGTGCTGTGGATCTGCCCCGAAGAACGGGGCAACTGGGGCATCGGCGACAGTGAGATGCTGACCTATGAGAAGCACTGCCACCAGGCGGTGGTAGTCAACTCGGTGAACGATCTGGCCCGCCTCGCCGACCAGCTCGTCCCCGCCTGACGGAGACCCTCCTTGTCCTCTCTCTTCGATGACACGAACGAACCCGTCACCGACGGTGTCCAGGCCGCGGATGACCGGACGCTGCGGCTCGCCTCGCACCCGCTGACCGAGAAGGAGCTCGCCTCGCTGATCTGCTACCAGGAGACCTTCCTGGCCATCGCCGAGCCCACCCCTGGCCATGAAGCGCTCGCTCGGGCCCACGCCGAGGCCCTGAAGGCCTCCGGCTTGAATGACGCCCGGAAGGTGGAGCCAGGCCAGGCGCTGCTGCGCGCCTTCTGCGGCCAGCGCTGGGCGGTGAGCAAGCTCCGGGACAAGCTCAAGCAGATCGAGCCCCGCGGCCCCGAGGCGGACGAGCTGCGCGGCCGCATCCGGGAGGAGCTGACGCGCCTGGAGCGCACGGATGCGTTCTCCCGGCGCTATGGCGAGGAGCCGATCGCGCTCCTCCTGCGGTACGAAGACACGCTGCTCGCGCTGCACACCCGCATGACCCGAGTGCTCAGCCGGGGCTGAGATCGCCACCCACATCGGTTGCATTCTGGCGCCCGGCGTCGCATAAGAATCCGTTTTTCAACGGGAAAAAGGTCATGAAGCGCTACTTCATCCACACCTTCGGCTGCCAGATGAACGTCAACGACTCGCTCCGCATGAGCGAGGTGCTGGCCAGGCTCTCGTACGTCCCCACGCCGACGCCGGATGACGCCGACCTGATCATCCTCAACACCTGCGCCATCCGCGAGAAGGCCGAGGACAAGATGCTCTCGGCGCTCGGGCGCTACCGGCCCGTCAAGGTCAGCCGCGGCGCGCTCATCGGTGTCGGCGGCTGCGTGGCCCAGCAGGAGAAGGACCGCCTCATCAAGAAGGTCCCCTACGTGGACTTCGTCTTCGGCCCCGACAACATCGGCAAGCTGCCGGAGATCATCACCCGCGTGGAGCAGGAGCGCGAGCGCGTCGTGGAGACCGCCTTCGTCGACTCCGAGGAGTACGTCTTCCCCCGCGCCAACGCCGAGACCTCCCGCGGCAAGGTGACCGAGTTCGTCACCGTGATGAAGGGCTGTGACAACGTCTGCTCCTTCTGCGTGGTGCCCCACACCCGCGGCCGCGAGGTGAGCCGCGCCTTCCCGGACGTGCTCTCCGAGGTGGCGGAGCTGGCCCGCGTGGGCCTGCGCGAAGTCACCCTGATCGGCCAGAACGTCAACTCGTACAAGGGTGGCATCAGCTTCGCCCAGCTCCTGCTGCGCACCGCCGAGGTGCCCGGCATCGAGCGCGTCCGCTTCACCACCAGCCACCCGCACGATCTCTCCGACGAGCTGATCGAGGCGTTCCGCACCCAGCCGAAGATCGCTCCCCACTTCCACCTGCCCGTCCAGAGCGGCGCGGACCGCATCCTCAAGATGATGCGCCGCGACTACACCGTGGAGCAGTACCTGGAGCGGCTCGAGAAGCTGCGCGCGGCCCGGCCCGGCATCGCCGTCACCACCGACATCATCGTCGGCTTCCCCGGGGAGACCGACGAGGACTTCGAGCTGACCATGAAGCTCACCGAGCAGGTCCGCTACGAGAACCAGTTCTCCTTCATCTACAGCCCCCGCCCCAAGACGGGCGCCGCCCTGCGCGAGAAGGACTGGGGCCCCGTCCCCCACGAGGTGAAGATCGCCCGGCTGGAGCGGCTGCAGAAGCTCCAGCGGAGGATCTGCGGCGAGATCGCCGCCACCCAGGTGGGCCTCGAGGTGGAGGTGCTCGTGGAGGGCCACTCCAAGTACGACGCCGCCAAGCGCTTCGGACGCACCCCGGAGAACCGCACCGTGAACTTCGACGGGGACGCCCCGGCTGGCGCCCTCGTGAAGGTGCTCGTCGAGCGCGCCACCCCCAATCAGCTCATGGGTCGGCAGACGGCGGTGGTCATGGCTCCCACCGTCCTCCCCCCGTCGGCCGAGGTCCTGGCAGGGGTTCAGCCGGACCGGTTTCCTCTCGCCGAGGCGTAAGGGCCAGGTGATTTCGCCGCTCCGGCCCGATGCAAACGCTGACGCGGGGGAGTGGGACGTGGTAGGAGCACACCCATGGCCATCGTGCCCGAGAACGTGCTGAAGGCGTGCCCCATCTTCAAGGGGTTCACCGACACTGGCATCGCTATCTTCGCCAGCATCGCCGTTCCGCGCGCCTTCCCCAAGGGCACCCAGCTGTTCACCGAGGGAAAGATGGGCGAGTCGCTCATCATCGTCGGCGAGGGCACGGTGCGCCTCAGCGCGAAGAACCAGGGGGGTGAGGAGATCTCGCTGGGAGACGTGGGCTCGGGCGAGCCGCTGGGAGAGCTGGCGCTCGTGCAGAAGGGCGAGCGGCTCTGCACCGCCACCGCCATGAACGATGTCTCCGCGCTGGAGATCCGCCACGCGGACTTCCAGAAGCTCCTCATCCAGAAGCCTCAGGCGTGCGTGAAGCTGCTGATGGGCATCGTCATGTACTTCGGCCAGAAGGCCCGGGACAACCGCGACATGCTCCGCACCCTCGTCGGAAAGGCCCCTGCCGCCTGAGCCGTGCGTGCTAGCCTGGAGCCCGCTCATGCGTGCGTGCGCTCACCTGCTGGCCGTGCTCCTGGTCTTCGGGGCCCCGCTGGCGCACGCCGAGACGGACTGGTTCGCCAGCGTCTACAGCCCCGCCGGCACCGAGATCCGGGCCGACGCGCGCGTCTTCACGCTCTTCGCCCTCCTCAACCGCGCCGGCTACGACGACGGCCCCCTGCGGCGCGAGCACCCCATCCCCGCCTACCGCTACCCGCCCGCCCGCGTGCGGGTGCGGGAGGCCCTGGCGAGCGCCGATCCCTCCGTGCTCCAGCGCGCCCAGGCCTTCTTCGACGCCCACCCAGTGCCCCTGGAGCGCTACCTGGCCCTCGCCGTCCTCCTGGACGAGGAGGAGGAGCTCCCACGCGAGCTTCGCCATCTGGGGGGGCTGGAGCCGCTCCTCGATCGCGCCGAGGAGAAGTGGCCCCTCCTCGTCCTCCGGGAGGAGACGTTTGATGACTACCGGGCCGCGATGCGCTCCTACCTTGCTGCCGTGGATGCCCCGCTCCAACGTGCTCGGCGGCTCCTTCGGCTGCCGGAAAGCGGGCCGAGCGTCCGGGTTGTGGTTAATCTGCTCGGCGCGGAAGGGTGGGTGCGGAGCTTTCGTGCTGGCAAGGGTGTGGTTGTGGTAGTGGGTCCAAGTAGGACGCCGGACCTGGAGCGGCTGGTGTGGGAGTACGCCCGGCTGATGCTGCCACCCCAGGTGGGGGAGCAGGCACAGGCGCGCTGGGCCGCGGGGCCGGCCCTCCTGCGGGAGGCGCAGGGCCGGGGGGCTCGGGAGGCGACGGTGGGAGAGTATGCGGTAGCGCTGTTGAGCCGTGCGTTGGCGTTGGCGGCCCTCCAGGCTCCGGACTCCGCCTATGAGGCGGCCCATCGGGAGGGGTACTTCGGGTTGAAGACGCTGGCGGGGAGTTTTGGAGACACGCGCCCGGTTGATGCCTGGGCGCTGGAGGGGCTGGCTCGGGTGGGTTCCGCGCAGCCTCTCCGGAAGTGAACGAGAGAGCCAAGGACGAAGAGTGCAAGAGTTTCTCACCAGCCTGCTCGGCGACACCCAGGGCTTCATCGCCTACGCGACCGTCTTCCTCGTCCTCCTGGCTTGTGGGCTCGGCGTCCCGCTGCCCGAGGACATCTCCCTCATCCTCGGCGGCTTCCTGGCCCACAAGGGGGCCGCCTACCTGCCGATCATGATGGGGGTCGGCTTCGTCGGCATCCTCGCCGGGGACAGCCTCATCTTCTTCTTCGGCCGCCGGCTGGGCACGAAGGTCGGGCGCAAGCCGGGGGGCTTCTTCGCCCGCATCATCACCCCCGAGAAACGCGCCAAGGTGGAGGGCCTGTTCGCCATCCACGGCCAGAAGATCGTGATGATCGCCCGCTTCATGCCGGGCGTCCGCGCGGTGACGTACTTCACCGCGGGCTCGGTGGGCATGTCCTACTGGCGCTTCATCCTCTGGGACGGCCTGGCCGCGCTGCTGTCCGCGCCGATGTTCGTGTGGCTGGGCTACCACTTCGGCAGCGAGCTGGATTACCTGATCGGCAAGCTCAAGGAGGGCCAGTACGTGGTGCTGGCCGTCATGGGGGTGGCCGGCGGGGCCTGGTTCCTGTGGCGCCGGCGCAAGGCGGCGATCGCCAAGGCCGCGGCGGAGCAGGTGATGCAGCGCGCCGCCATGGTGGCCGTCCTCCCGCCCGAGAGCGCTCAGTCCGTCTCCAGCTCCGCCTCGTACCTCGACTCGGCGGAGAAGCAGGTCGTCGCCGGCCGCTCCCGCACCCCCGAGCTGCAGAAGTAGCGCTCAGCGCCGCCCAAAGAGCCCTTTGAGCCAGCCCACCACGCCCGCCATCTTCGCGGGCAGGGGAGGGGGCATGGCCGCCGCCGCGGGTGCCGGGGCCTGGGAGGCCGGGGCCGGTGGCTCGGTCGGGTTCTCCTGCGCCAGCCGCGCCTTCACCGCCTCCGGCGTGTCCCTCGTGGTGAAGGTGCTGGAGACCTCGCGCCCCGTGGAGCTCTCCCTGGCCGTCACCTTCAGCAGGGACTCGTTGCTCACCTCGAAGGTGATCGTCACCTGCACCTCGCCCCGCGAGCGCCGGGGCAGGCCCGCCAGCTTCAGCGTCCCCAGGTACTCGTTCTCCCCAGCCCGCTCCGAGTCCCCCTGGAAGATGCTCACCTCGAGCTCCGCCTGGTTGTCACGGCTGGTGGACAGCGTGTACGTCTTGCTCGCCGGCAGCGCGGCGTTGCGCTCCAGCACCGGCTTGAAGCGCCCGCCCGGCAGCCCCACGCCGATGGCCATGGGCAGCACGTCGATGAGCGTCACCCCCTCCACCTGCCCCAGGCTGTGCGCCAGCAGCGCCGCGCCCAGCGCCACCGCCTCGTCCGGGTGGACGTTCTTCGTGGGCGGCTTGCCGAAGAACTTCGTGATCTTCTCGTGCACCAGCGGGAAGCGGCTCTGGCCTCCCACCAGCACCACCTCCTGGACGTCCTTCGGCGCCAGCCCCTTGGCCTTGAGCACCTCGTCGCAGACCTCGATCGTGCGATCCACCAGCCGCTCGGTCAGCGCGATCAGCTTCTTGCGCGTGAGCGTGACGTCCAGATCGTACGGCTTGTTGTCGATCATCGTCACGAAGGCCACGTGCACGCGCATGTCCGAGCGCTCCGACAGCGCGCACTTGGCGCGCTCGGCCGCGTCGTGGATGCGCTGCATGGCCACCCGATCCCCCTGGAAGGCCTTGCCCGTCTGCTTCTGGAACTCCTCCAGCAGGTGCTCGACGATGGCGTTGTCGAAGTCGATGCCGCCCAGGAAGGTGTCACCGCCGGTGGAGACCACCTCGTAGACGGTGTCGTTGAGCTCCAGCACGGAGGCGTCGAAGGTGCCGCCGCCCAGATCGTAGACGAGGATGCGCTGGTTCAGCTTGCGCCCGTAGCCATACGCCAGCGCCGCCGCGGTGGGCTCGTTGAGGATGCGCTCGACGTAGAGGCCCGCCAGCTGCCCGGCCTCGCGCACCGCCTGCCGCTGGTTGTCGTTGTAGTAGGCCGGCACCGTGATGACCGCCCGCGAGACGGGCTGCTGCAGCTGGTTCTGCGCCAGCTCCCGCACCTCTCGCAGGATCAACGCGGAGATCTGCTGCAGCGAGAAGATGCGGTTGCCCAGCTTCACCGCCGCCTCGCCGCTGTCTCCCGGGGCGATCTCGTAGTGGAACCGATCCTTGATGTGCTGGACGATGGGCGAGTCGTACGCGCGGCCCACCAGGCGCTTGGCGCCGTACACCGTCTGGCGCGGGTTGGTCAGCATCTGCCCCTTGGCCGGGTGCCCCACCACCATCTTCCCACGCGTGTTGAGCGCCAGGATCGAGGGCACCGTGTTGTGGCCCTCACGGCTGTGCAGCACCTCGGGCTTGCCGTTGCGCACGTAGCCGGAGCATGAGTTCGTGGTGCCTAGATCGATCCCGATGATGGGGCCCTCGCGCTTCGGCTCCTCCTTGAGAGGCTCGAAGGCCGGCGCCGTGGGCACCATGGGCGTGGCGGCCGGGGCGAGCGCCGTCGGGCTGGACGGGGCCGCCGACGGCTCAGGGGCGGCGGGGGCCACCGGCGGGACGACAGGAGGCGCTGAGGCTGTGGGCTGGGGTGGGACAGCGTAGTCAGCCGGGCCTACGCCCTGGGGGAGGAGGGGTTCGGCCGACTGGGCGTGGGGCAGGGGGGCGAGGGCGGTATCGAGGAAGCGCTTCGTCTCCGGATCCAGCGTGAGGAAGCGCAGCCCCATGCCGGAGACGCCCTGGCCCTGCTGCCCGGTGACGAAGTGGACCACGGCGGAGGCGTAGATGAGGCGGGCCCCGGTGGAGAGCTTGAGATCCAGGGTGATGGGAGTGCCCGGGGGCTTCACCGTCCGGGAGCGCAGGTAGATGCCGCCGCGGGTGAGGTTCGCGCCGTACTTCGCGAGGAACTCTTCCGGTGTGGCAAAGGGCAGCTTGACAGCCAGCCCGATGGGCGCCTGATTGGAATGCGTCAAAGCCACGTCTCGACACGTGAGGGGTGGGGGGAGTATCGCCTGAACCCCCGGGTAACGGGCATCAAAACAGCCGGCAGGCGGGCCCTCGGAACCGTTGCGAGCCCGGCGTGAGGCGCGTATGGAAGCGAGCCCCGCCGGGCGATGACGCCCCGCCATTCTCCGGGAGCCCTCATGTTGAACCCCGATGTCCGGCTCGCGCTCACCTTCGACGACGTGCTACTGCAGCCGGCCGAGAGCACGGTCATCCCTCGAGATGTCGAGCTGTCCACGCGACTGACGCGCAACCTGCGGCTGAACATGCCCCTGCTGTCAGCGGCCATGGACACCGTCACCGAGGCCCGTACGGCCATCGCCATGGCGCAGGAGGGGGGCATTGGCGTCATCCACAAGAACATGACGCCCGAGCAGCAGGCGATCGAGGTGCTGAAGGTCAAGAAGTTCGAGAGCGGCATGGTGGTGGATCCGGTCACCATCGAGCCGGAGCTGCCGCTGGCGCGCGCCATCGAGCTGATGCGCCAGCACGGCGTGTCCGGCATCCCAGTGACGAAGGGCAAGAGGCTGGTGGGCATCGTCACCAGCCGCGACGTGCGCTTCGAGACGAACCTCTCCCAGAAGGTGGAGGAGGTGATGACGCGCAAGCTCATCACCGGGCGGGAGGGCATCTCCCAGGCCGAGGCCCAGGCGCTGCTGCACCGGCACCGCATCGAGAAGCTCCTCATCGTCAACGAGGAGTTCGAGCTCAAGGGGCTCATCACCATCAAGGATATCGAGAAGCGGCGCACGCACCCCAACGCGGCCAAGGACACCAAGGGGCGCCTGCTGTGCGCCGCCGCCGTGGGCGTCTCCGCGGACCGCGAGGCCCGCATCGACGCGCTGGTGAAGGCCGGCGTGGACGTGATCGTGGTGGACACGGCGCACGGCCACTCCAGGGGCGTGATCGACGGGGTACGGGACACGCGCCGCAACTTCAAGGGCTTCGACCTGATCGCCGGCAACGTGGCGACGGCCGAGGGCACCCGCGCGCTGATCGAGGCCGGGGTGGACGCGGTGAAGGTGGGCATCGGCCCCGGCTCCATCTGCACCACCCGCGTGGTGGCCGGCGTAGGCGTGCCGCAGATCACCGCGGTGGACGACTGCTCCCGCGAGGCGGACAAGCACGACATCCCCATCATCTCCGATGGCGGCATCAAGTACTCGGGCGACATCGTCAAGGCGCTCGCCGCGGGGGCCAGCTCGGTGATGATCGGCTCACTGTTCGCGGGCACCGAGGAGGCGCCGGGCGAGGTGATCCTCTACCAGGGCCGCAGCTACAAGAGTTACCGAGGCATGGGCTCGCTGGGCGCCATGAGGCAGGGCGCCAAGGATCGCTACTTCCAGGCGGACGTGGAGGCGGTGAAGCTGGTGCCGGAGGGCATCGAGGGCCGCGTGCCGTACAAGGGCACCCTGGCCATGAACATCCACCAGATGCTGGGCGGCATCCGCAGCGGCATGGGCTACGTGGGCTGCGCCACCATCGAGGAGCTGCGCCGCAAGGCCCAGTTCGTGCGCATCACCTCGGCCGGGCTCAAGGAGAGCCACGTGCACGACGTGATCATCACCGAGGAGGCGCCCAACTACCGGGTGGAGTAGAGCGCCTGGGGCGGGGACGCGGGCTACTTGCCTCGGCGGCCCCTGCCGCCCCCGGAGGCCGTGTCCTCCTCCTTGCTGCTGGCCACCTTCTTCTCCGCGCCGGCCACGCGGTTGAGCAGCAGCTCCTTGTCGTCCGGCTCCAGCGTGTTGATCGCCTTGCGCAGGGCGTCGAAGTCCAGGCGGGCGATGGTGACGGTGTTGCCGCCCTTGATCTCCTGGACGGTGGGCACGTTCACCAGCTCGCGCATGTAGGTCTCGAACTCCACCCGCACGTCCGCGGTCTGCTGGATGCACACATCCTTGGCGGCCACCATGTTCACGGTGCCCTCCCGGTACTGCAGGTCCGGGTTGCGCGTCATCGCCTCCTCGAAGGTCTGCGTGCGCTTGACCAGCGACTGATAGAGGTTGATGTAGTCCATCAGCCGGTCCGTCTCGGGGCGGTTGACGTTGCGGGCCTTGGTCAGCTCCTCGGCCGTATTCTCGCAGGAGAGCTTCTCCAGCTCGCCAGCCCCGGGCAGGTCCTTCACCGCCGGGCTGGCCGTCTCCCGGTCGAGCCGCTCATCCGAGGTGAGCTCTCGTGCTGCACAGCCGGTGACGGACAGGAAGAAGACAGTGGCAGCGGCGGGCAGGCGGCGCATCCGGGACCTCGAAAAGGGGCGGAACTGACAGGTGGGGTTTTAACGGTTGATCTCGCAAAGTTTGTAGCGGTATGGGCCGCCCTCCGTCAACGACGCCCCCGGAGAACCTTGTGGACATCCACGCCGAGAAGATCCTGATCCTCGACTTCGGCAGCCAGTACACGCAGCTCATCGCCCGGCGCGTCCGGGAGCTGGGCGTCTACTGTGAGATCCACCGCCCAGACCTGCCCGAGGAGCAGATCCGCCGCTTCGCCCCGCGCGGCATCATCCTCTCCGGAGGGCCGGCCTCGGTGGAGGAGGAGGGCTCGCCGCGGTGCGATCCCTACGTCTTCCAGGCAGGCGTGCCAGTGCTCGGCATCTGCTACGGGCTGCAGCTGCTGACCAAGCTGCTGGGCGGCCGGGTGGACCGCACGGCCCACCGGGAGTACGGCCCCGCGGAGGTGGAGGTGCTGGCCGCGCGCGGGCCGCTGGCCGAGTTCCGCCCCGGGGATCGGGTGAAGGTGCTGATGAGCCACGGGGATCGGGTGGACGCGCTCCCGCCGGAGTTCGAGGCCATTGGCCGCAGCGGCAACTCGCCCTTCGCGGCGGCGGCGCACACCTCCAAGCCGCTGTACGGGCTCCAGTTCCACCCCGAGGTGGTGCACACCCCGCAGGGCAAGGAGATGCTGCGGGCCTTCCTGTTCGCTGACTGCAAGGTGAGCGGCTCCTGGACGATGAAGGGGTTCATCCAGGAGGCCGAGGAGGCGATCCGCCGGCAGGTGGGCGAGCACGGGCGCGTCATCTGCGCGCTGTCCGGCGGCGTGGACAGCTCCGTGGCGGCGCTGCTGCTGCACCGGGCGATCGGGCCGCGGCTGCAGTGCATCTTCGTGGACAACGGCGTGCTGCGGCAGGGCGAGCGGGCCCAGGTGGAGGCGCTCTTCGTGGATCGCTTCCACGTGCCGCTGAGGACGGTGGATGCCCGGGCGCGGTTCCTGGAGAAGCTGGCCGGCGTCACCGATCCGGAGAAGAAGCGGAAGATCATCGGCCGCGAGTTCATCGCGGTGTTCGAGGAGGCCTCGCGCGAGGTGCAGGACGCGGAGTTCCTGGCGCAGGGCACGCTCTACCCGGACGTGATCGAGTCCGTCTCGTACAAGGGCCCGTCGGTCACCATCAAGAGCCACCACAACGTGGGCGGCCTGCCGGAGACGATGAAGCTCAAGCTGGTGGAGCCGCTGCGAGAGCTGTTCAAGGACGAGGTGCGCGCCCTGGGCCGCGAGCTGGGGCTGCCCGAGGAGATGGTGAGCCGCCAGCCCTTCCCGGGGCCGGGGCTGGCCATCCGCGTGCTGGGCGAGGTGACGGCGGCGCGGCTGGAGCTGGTGCGCCGGGCGGACGCCATCGTCCAGGAGGAGATCCGCCAGGCCGGGCTCTACAAGGAGCTGTGGCAGGCGTTCGCGGTGCTGCTGCCGGTGCAGAGCGTGGGCGTGATGGGCGACGAGCGCACCTACGAGTCCACCTGCGTGCTGCGCGCCGTCACCAGCGTGGACGGGATGACGGCGGACTGGGCGCGGCTGCCGTACCCCGTGCTGGAGCGCATCTCCACGCGCATCACCAATGAGGTGCGCGGCATCAACCGCGTCGTCTATGACGTCTCCTCCAAGCCCCCGGCCACCATCGAGTGGGAGTAGGCAGGAATGAGCAGGCAGGCTCCTACGTTGGGCGCCGGGGAGCATTCCCCCAGGAGGAATCCATCCATGCGTAAGCTCCTTTTCGCCAGTGCGGGCGCGGCGGTCCTGGCCTCCACCGCCTGTGCCACCACCGCTCAGGAGGCCCGAGAGCCCGTGCCCAGCCCGACCGCACCCACCCCGAAGATCCAGGCGGAGAACCCGCTGCTGGCGGACTGGTCCGGCCCGTACGGCGGAGTGCCCCCGTTCGACAAGGTCCAGGTCGAGGACTTCAAGCCCGCGATCGAGGCGGCGATGGAGCAGGCCCGCGGGGAGATCGCCCGGATCGCCAGCGACCCGGCCGCGCCGAACTTCGAGAACACCATCGCCGCCCTGGAGGACACGCGGCGGACCTACGACAACGTGGAGACGATCTACCGCATCTGGTCCGCGACCATGAGCGGGCCGCAGTTCCAGGCCCTCCAGCGTGAGGTGGCGCCCCGGCTCGCCGCCTTCGAGGACGAGATCCACCAGAACGAGCCGCTCTTCCGGCGGATCGAGGCGGTCTACACCTCGCCGGACAAGGCGAAGCTGCCCCCCGAGCAGCAGCGCCTGACGTGGAAGCGCTACACGGACTTCGTCCGCGCGGGCGCGAAGCTCGACGCGGCCGCGAAGAAGCGCCTGGCCGAGATCAACCAGCGCCTGGCCGCGCTCTACACCACCTTCAGCCAGAACATCCTGGCAGACGAGGAGCAGTACGTCGTCCTCCTCGAGGCGGAGGCGGACCTGGCTGGCCTGCCCGAGTCCGTCCGCGCCGGCGCGGCGACCGCGGCCGAGGCGCGCGGGCTCAAGGGCAAGTGGGCCATCACCAACACGCGCTCCTCCATGGAGCCGTTCCTGACCTACTCGGCCCGCCGGGAGCTGCGCGAGAAGGTCTGGCGCCACTACATCAACCGCGGCGACAACGGGGACGCGCGCGACAACAACCAGATCATCTCCGAGGTGCTCAAGCTGCGCGCCGAGCGAGCCCGGCTGCTGGGGTACGCGACCCACGCGCACTGGCGGCTGGAGAACGCCATGGCCAAGGCCCCCGAGCGCGCCATGGCGCTGCTGGAGGCGGTGTGGGCCCCCGCCGTGGCCCGCGTCCGCGAGGAGGTCGCCGACATGCAGGCGATCTCGGACAAGGAGGGCGCGAAGCTGAAGATCGCCCCCTGGGACTACCGGTACTACGCCGAGAAGGTCCGCAAGGCGAAGTACGATCTCGATCAGAACGAGGTGAAGCCGTACCTCCAGCTCGAGAAGCTGCGCGAGGGCATGTTCTGGGTCGCGGGCGAGCTGTTCGGCTTCTCGTTCACGCCGGTGGACAACGTGCCCGTCTACCACCCGGACGTCCGCGTCTGGGAGGTGAAGGACAAGGCCAGCGGCCGGCACGTGGGCCTCTGGTACTTCGATCCCTACGCCCGGCCGGGCAAGCGCTCCGGGGCGTGGATGAACGCCTATCGCTCCCAGGAGCGGTTCAAGGGCGAGGTGACGACGCTCGTCTCCAACAACTCCAACTTCGTGAAGGGCCAGCCGGGAGAGCCTGTCCTCATCAGCTGGGAGGACGCAAAAACCTTGTTCCACGAGTTCGGCCACGCGCTGCACGGGCTGAACTCCCAGGTGAGCTACCCCACGCTCTCCGGCACGGCCGTGGCGCGCGACTACGTCGAGTTCCCCTCACAGCTGCTGGAGCACTGGCTCTCCACGCCCGAGATCCTGAACCAGTACGCCCTGCACTACCAGACGGGCAAGCCCATCCCGCAGGCGCTGCTGGCCAAGATCCAGAAGGCCGCCACCTTCAACCAGGGCTTCGACACCGTGGAGTACCTGGCCAGCGCCCTGGTGGACATGAAGCTGCACCTGGCGGGTGACCGGGAGATCGATCCGGACGCGTTCGAGCGCGACACGCTGAAGGCGCTCGGCATGCCGGAGGAGATCGTCATGCGGCACCGCACGCCCCAGTTCAGCCATGTCTTCGCCAGCGACGGGTACGCGGCGGGCTACTACAGCTACCTCTGGGCCGACACCCTCACCGCCGACGCCTACGAGGCCTTCACGGAAGGGAAGGGGCCCTACGATCGGGCCGTGGCCGAGCGGCTGCGCAAGCATGTCTTCTCGGTGGGCAACACGGTGGATCCCGCCGAGGCCTACCGGGCCTTTCGAGGCAAGGACGCTGGCATCGACGCGCTCATGCGCAAGCGTGGCTTCCCCGGCCCGGGCACCCCGGCGCGGAAGCCGTGAGCCTCAGGGAGTGGAGGGGTGCCACTCCAGGCCCCCCAGCGCGGCGAAGAACCCCTCCACCTCTTCCTCCCGAATGAGCGTCAGCGTGGCGGGGTTCCAGCGGGGGCGCTGATCCTTGTCCACCAGCACGGCGCGGATCCCCTCGCGGAAGTCCGGGTGCGCGGTGAGGGATTGGCTGAGCCGGTACTCGATGGGGACGACTTCCTCATAGGGGAGGGAGCGGCACCGCCGCAGCTGCCGCAGCGTCACCTTCAGGCTCGTGGGGGACATGCGCGCCAGGGTGGCCCGGGTCGCCTCGGCCCACTCGGTGCCCTCCGCCGCGAGCGCGGCGAGGATCTCCTCCACGCGGTCCGCCGCGAAGCAGCGATCGATGGCCTCCTGGTGCGCTCGCAGCGGCGCGGGCCCGGCGTCCGTGGCGAAGGAGGAGAGCACCCCCGTTGTCACCTCGTGCGGCGGCCCCGCGCTCCAGTCCGCCCCCAGCAGCGCCTCCACCAGCGCGTCGAGCCGGGTGTGCTCGACGTGCTGGGTTCCATAGCCCACCCACATGGCATCCGCGGCGGTGCCTCGGGCGCCCGTGAGGGCCAGGTACGTCCCCACCTCGCCTGGGAAGCGCGGGAGGAACCACCCTCCACCGACATCCGGGAAGAGGCCGATGGCCGTCTCTGGCATGGAGAACACCAGCCGCTCGGTGATGACGCGGTGCGAGCCGTGGATGGAGAGCCCGAGCCCGCCGCCCATGCTGATGCCGTCCACGAGCGCGATGTAGGGCTTCTCGTAGTGGTGGATGCGGTAGTTGAGGGCGTACTCCTCGCGGAAGTAGGCCTGCGCCAGGGGCGCTCCCCCTTCGGGCACGGGCTCTCCCAGGGAGAGCGCCACGGCGCGCACGTCTCCGCCGGCGCAGAAGGCCTTCCCGCCCGCTCCTCGGATGAGCACGGCCTTCACCGCGGGAGCGCTCGCCCAGGCCTCCAGCTGGGGGTGGATGGCGCGGATCATCCCCAGGCTGAGCGCGTTGAGCGCCTTGGGGCGATCGAGGGTGACCAGGCCGATGGGGCCGCGTGTCTCCAACTGCACGTCTTGGCGCATGTCCAGGTGTGTACCTGAATTCGAGGGAGCCCGTGCACCTGCACCGCAGTGGCGCTAAGCAATCACCATGCTGAAGGTGATGACGTTCAACGTGCTCTTCGGTGGGCAGGAGCGCTTCGAGGCGATCCTCGGGCTGCTCGGCCGGGTGCGGCCGGACGTGCTCGTGCTGCAGGAGTGCCTGGGGTGGCAGGGGACTGATCGCCTGCAGCGGGTGGCCTCCGCGCTGGGGCTGCCCGCCGACGAGGCCCATGTCCTCCTGGGGACCGCGCGCCCACGCGGGAGCGGCAATCGCTACCACGTGGCCGTTGCCAGCCACCGCCCCCTCCGCACGATCCAGATCCACAACGATCCGCGCCAGATCGGGCACTGCCTGGTCCAGTGCCAGCTCGACGCGGGAGGGCCGCTGACCCTCTTTGGCACCCACTATGACGCGCACAACGAGGAGCTCCGGCTCGTCGAGGCCAGGTACCTGTGCTCGCTCCTGGAGCCCGAGCCCTTCCGTGAGAGCCTGTACCTGCTGGCCGGGGATCTCAACGCCCTGTCTCGGAGGGATCCCTATCCTCCGGACTTCGCCCAGCGGCTGCTGAGCTCGGAGACGGACAAGTACGGCCACCCGCCGCGCTTCTCGGTGATGGAGTGCCTGGAGTCCTTCGGCTGGGTCGACACGCTCTACCACCGCGGGCCCCCCTCCCAGTGGGTGACGGCGCGGCGCAACCGGGGTGGGGTGGCGATCGACTACCGCACGGACTACATCCTCGCCTCGCCACGGATGGCCGAGCGCCTCATCCAGGCCGAGATCGTGGACGTGGGCGATACCTCCGACCACCAGGCCATGGTCGCCACCTTCCGCGAGGGGTGAGCGGAAGCCGGCCTGGGAGGGGCCTGCTCAGGACTGGGGCGCCTGAGCGTCCACCAGGATCCGGTGCCGGTAGAGCTCCACCAGGATGTCGTCGTGCAGATCCGCCTGCTTCTCCTCGCGCAGCCGCGCGCGCACGGCCTCCACGGGCTCCTTCCCGGTGAACTCCACCAGCAGCGCGTAGGCCGCCCCCGGCAGCGCCACCGCGTCGAACTCGCTGTACGACGCCATCGCGAGGCTGCCATCCGGGAGCCACTGGATCGTGGCGCTGGGGTTGAGCTTGAGCGTCTTGGGGAGGCGGGGCGCGACGGAGGCCTCGTGCACGCGCTTGAGGACGGCCTGCTCGACGACGCCGTCCAGCCCGAGCAGGTTCTCGAACTCCTCGGAGGACAGGGCTCGGACGCTCTCGAAGCAGCGCCGGTAGAACTCGAGCTCGCGGCCCACCCAGGGGTGCCAGAGCTCGGCGTAGTCCTTCTCGGGCAGGCGCTTGTCGTCGAGATCCTCGATCGTCAGCGGCCCGCTCGAGGCGTCCGCCTTGTCCTTGCCCAGCAGCACGTAGTCCGGCAGGAGCTGGAGCAGGGCGTAGCGCGAGAGCTGGATCTCGGCCAGGGTGAGCCACGTCTTCAGCGTCATCCAGAACTTCCGGCCGTCCGCGCCCGCCACGTACTTGCAGAAGTACGTCGAGCACACCGCCTCCCGGTAGCGCCAGATCGTGCACAGGCCGCCCTGGGACTGGTAGTAGGGGCAGCGCAGCGCCTCGGTCCGGCCGAAGACTTGCCGCGCGTTGCTATAGAGGAGGTTGTACCGGGCCGGCGCCTTGATCCACTGGGGGTTCACGCCCACGCCGTGGGCGATCTTGTCCTGGATGCGCCGGCGGCCCTCGGCCATCGCGGCATCCTCGTCCGCCAGGATCGCCCCCACCAGGTAGTTGGGCAGGCGAGGGTGGTAGGTGCAGCACTTGGTGTCCGGGCGGAAGAAGCGGTTCACCCCGTCCACCGCGTCGATGCGGAGCGGGTTGGCGGCCTCGCACATGGCGCAGGAGGAGCACGTGGCCTTGGCCTCCACGGGCATGGGGCCCTGGAAGAAGGTGGGGAAGAGGTTCCGGTAGAGGTTCGGCAGGCTGTCCAGGATCGAGGGCATGTCACGCTCAGAAGATGCCGCTGATGGCATCGAGGAAGAAGCCAACGCCCATGTCGATCAAGTCGACGCCCTCCTCGATCGCCGTCTCCACGCCTACCTCCAGGGCGACCTCCACGCCCGTCTCCACGGCGACCTCCCCGACCTTGTGCGCGATGCTGGAGTGCTCGCCCTGGCCCCCCATGGCCATGGATGACATGCCGAGCCCCGAGGCCAGGTGCGCGTGGGTGTCGAGCCGCCGGTAGAAGCTGTCCATCCCCATCTTGTCCATGAGGATCCGCGCGGCCATCGCGGGGTCCACGACGGCTCCGGCCACCGCGGCATCCTGCTTGAGGTCGCCGAGCGTGGAGCCCAGGGCCTTGGGATCCAGGATGCAGATGGGGGCGGAGCAGCCGGGGCAGGCCAGGTCCCGCGCCAGCGAGATGGGGCCGCCGCAGTCCGAGCACTGGAGGCGCTGGACGTGCTTCTTCAGCTCGGCGAGCTCCCTGGGGGAGAGGACGCGGACGATGCCCTTCTCCCTCAGGAACTGGAAGAAGGTGATGAAGTGCCCATCCCCGCCGGAACAGCGGAAGTACTGGAAGCGGTTGCCGCGGACAAAATCGTTCGTCCGCGTCAGCGGCGCGCGGCACTTCGGACAGGCCAGCGGCTCCTTCAGCCGATGGTGCTGGTCCCGCCGGCCGTGCACCTCGCGGAAGAGCTGGAGGACGCCGTTCGCTGAGAGCTGGAAGCTCTCCCGCGGGTCGAACCACAGGCCATGGCAGGTGTGGCACACGTCCAGCAGGACTCGCGCGCCCCTGGATCCCTCGAAGCCCTGCTCATGGGTCTTGGACTTACAGTCTGGGCAGTTCATTCGGACCGGCATCCTACCGGACTCAGCCCGCCGGCTTCGCCTTCACGGAGGGCTGCTTGGAGGGGCGCAGCTCGTCCAGCACGCGGGTGGCGCCATACACCTTCTGCAGCGCCTCGATGATGGCCTCGCTGTGGACGGAGACGGCGCGGTTCACGCTCTCGTCGAAGCCGAACTCGCCGCCGAGCGACTGGATGTTGCCGTCGAAGACGAGGCCGACGATCTCCGCGTTCTTGTTGATGACGGGCGAGCCGGAGTTGCCGCCGATGATGTCGTTGTTGCTGGCGAAGTTCATCGGGGTGTTGAGCTTGAGCTTGCCCTGGGTGTCCAGCCACGTCTTCGGCAGGGCGAAGGGATCCTCGCCCGTGTGGCGCTCGTAGGTGCCTGCCATGGTGGTGATGGGGGCCACCTTCTTGCCGTCCTCCATGTAGCCCTTCACCGAGCCATAGGACAGGCGCAGGCTGAAGGTGGCGTCCGGGTAGACGTTGGTGCCGTACACCTCGAACTTCGCCTTGGCCACCAGCTCGCTGTTCTTGCGGATGACCGAATCGATGTTCTCCTCGAAGTTCTTGCGCACGGCCCGCCCGTCCGGGTCCACCAGCGCGGCCAGCCGGATCATCGGATCCTGGGAGGCCTCGATGGCCTTCTTGCCCCCCGCGAAGAGCGCCTGGCGCGCCTTCACGTCACGCAGCTGCGTGCCATTCACCAGGCGGGTGGCCATCGTCAGCGGAGACTCCTTGCCGAGCACCTTCTTCACGAAGGGGTGATCCGGGCCGAGCTCCTCGCGCAGCTTGGTGAGCGAGAACTCCAGCCGGGTGATCTCGAACTCCGGGTAGATGGGGGCAGGGGAGAAGAGCTGGGCCTTGAAGGCCGGCTGGTTCGCCTCGTTGAACTCCCGCAGGCGCTTGCTGTTCTCCTTGGGCAGCTCATCGGCGGCGCGCACCAGCGCCTTGGCGATGTTGTAGAGCTGCGAGCTGAAGCCAAAGCCTTGCTCGATGTAGCCCAGCTCCTTGCGCACGTGCTTGAGCTGCTCCTGGGCCTTGGCGATCTCGTCCCACGCCGCGCCGTACTTCTTCTTCAGCTCCGGGCTGGCCTCCACCTTCTGGCGCAGCTCCTGCTCGGCGGCCACCTTCTGGGCGAAGAACTGCTTGTCCCGCAGCGCCTCGAGCCGGCCCTTGTTGGCCTTGAGCGCGTTCTCCACGCCGAACAGCATGTTGCTGGAGATGCGCTTCTGCTCCGGGCCGCGCTTCTGGAACTCGGTGAGCACGCCGCGCATCTCCGCCATCAGCAGGAGCTGCCTGGGCATCGCCACGTCCCGCTGGTACTCCAGCTCCGCCACGGTCAGCCCGCGCGAGGTCCTCCCCGGGTGCCCGGAGATGAAGGTGAGCTCTCCCTCCTTCACGCCCGCCCTGGACCACTTGAAGTGGTGCTCCGTCGGGGCCGGCTTGCCGTCCTGGTAGACGCGCAGGAAGGTGACGTCCAGATCGTAGCGGGGGAACTCGAAGTTGTCCGGGTCACCGCCGAAGAAGGCGATCGCGTGCTCGGGGGCGAACACCAGCCGCACATCCTGGAAACGGCGGTACTTGTACAGGTTGTACCGGCCGCCCTGGTACAGCGTCACCACGTCACAGCGGACCTGCGCGCTGGTGGCGCACTCCTTCTCGATCTTCGACATCTCCGCCTTGAGCGTGTCGTTGTACGGCTTGCCCGTCAGGCCCTGGGTGGCCGTGTTGAGCCGCTCGGTGACGTCGACGATCTCGGAGAGCTGGTTGACCTCCATCGCCGGGCACTGCGTCTCATCCGCCTGCGTCTTCGCGTAGAAGCCGTTGGCGATGTAGTCCTTCTCGCCGGTGGACAGCTGCTCGATGCAGCCCCGGGCACAGTGGTGGTTGGTCATCACCAGGCCGTTGGCGGACACGAAGCTCGCCGAGCAGCCACCCGCAAGGCGCGCCGATGACAGGCGCACCTTGTCCAGCCACTGCTGCGAGGGCTCGAAGCCGTACTGCTGCTTCACCTTGGCGGAAGGGAAGTTGTTGTACGTCCACATTCCCTCTTCGGCGAGCGCGGGGAGCGCGCCCACCAGGGCTGCTATGACGACCAGACGCTTCATGGAAAGGTTCCTTTTGGGGGAAGCCAGGGGACGTGGCGCGTTCTGCGAGAACCCCAGGCTTCGGTCAAGCAGGGAAAGAGTCCCGAGCCCCCTGAACGGCCAGGGGAGCATTTGATTCCAGGTCCTCTGGAGCGACTTAACCGCGACCCAAGCCCCCGAATTCACAGCTCTCTTACGGCCAGTAGTCCAGGCGCATCGCCTTGCGTACCTCCGAGAGTGTACGCGACGTCACCTCACGCGCCCGCTCCGTTCCTTCCTTGAGCAGCCGCATCACCTCCGCCGGATCCCTGGCGTAGTCCTCACGACGCTTGCGGATCGGTCCCAGGAACGCCTCGAGCACCTCCGCCAACCGCCGCTTCACCACCGTGTCCCCAAGGCCCCCGCGACGGTAGTGATCCTTCAGCCCCTGCACCTTCTCCGTGTCTGGATCGAAGGCATCCAGGTACGTGAACACCGGGTTGCCCTCCACCGTGCCAGGATCCTCCACCCGCAGGTGCTTGGGATCGGTGAACATGCCGCGCACCTTCTTCGCCACCACGTCCGCCGAGTCCGACAGGTAGATCGCGTTGCCCAGCGACTTGCCCATCTTGCTCTGCCCATCCGTGCCCGGCAGGCGCGCTATCTGCGGAACCAGCGCCTCCGGCTCCACCAGCACCTCACCGTAGAGCCGGTTGAAGCTCCGCACGATCTCCACCGTCTGCTCGATCATCGGCTTCTGATCCTCGCCGACCGGCACCAGGTGCGCCTTGAACGCCGTGATGTCCGCCGCCTGGCTCACCGGATAGCAGAGAAACCCCGCAGGTACCTGCGCCTCGAAGTCTTTCTGCCGCATCTCCTCCTTTACCGTCGGGTTGCGCTGCAGCCGCGCCACCGTCACCAGGTTCAGGTAGTACATCGTCAGCTCGGCGAGCTCCGGCAGCATCGACTGCACGCAGAAGGTGGCCACCTTCGGATCCAGCCCGACCGCCAGGTAGTCCAGCACCACCTCCGTGAGGTTCTGCCGAACCTTCTCCGGGTTGTCCGCGTTGTCCGTCAGCGCCTGCATGTCAGCCACCAGGACGAACGTCCGGTACTGGTGCTGGAGCTGCACCCGGTTCTTGAGCGAGCCGACGTAGTGCCCCAGGTGCAGCGGGCCCGTGGGGCGATCGCCAGTGAGAATCGTCTTGATGGGCGCCTCCCAAGCAGAAAGGAGGGGAGCCTTTAGCGCAGGATGCAGGCCGCCGTCAGGTCCGTTTTCGGGCCGGTACTTAGTTTACATAACGTCTGTTATCAGACCCAACGCCCAGAGCGAAGCCGGGCGTGAACTCGGGCTTCTCGGTTCCGTCCCTGGGACGTACCTTGTCCGGCCTATGCGCTTCCTTCGCCGTGGCTTCATCGCCATCTGCGCCTCGCTCGCCCTCGCTGGATGCCCGGACAAGCAGCCCACCGCTTCCCTGGACGGTGGCATGGCCGAAGCTCCCGAGGATGCGGGCCCCGCGACGCCTCCTCCCGCCTCCTTCACCCTCCGGTACCTGCTCGGCGACGGTGGCATGGAGCCCATCCCGCTGCTCGTCGATGAACGGCCCACCATCGAGCCCACCACCGTCATCGAGCTGCGCAGCTCGATCGGCCTCCGCAACTACCGGGTCCGGCTCTTCGACGAGATCGAACGCGCCATGGTCTCCGATGACTCCGCCGAGGAAACCCAGGACGGCATCATCTACCGGATCACCGTGCCGACTCCGCTCAAGACCGGCCACAAGTACACGCTGGTCCTCGACGCGCAGACCGGAACGGCCTTCACCGATACCCTGGGCCGCGAGCTCCAGGATCTCCGGTTCGGATTCCAGATCGCCGGCGAGAAGGAAAAGGACAAGCCGGCGCCTCCCAAGCGGAACGCGAAGAAAAAGCGCAAGTGACGGCCGCTACCGCTCGCCTGCGGGCAGCCCCATCGCCGTGTGGAGCTCCCGGAGCCGGCCCTGGATCACCTGGAGGTTCCGAGGCCCCATCCGCAACAGGTGCTTCTGGGCCTGGCTCAGGCCCTCGAGCTTCGGATCCGCGTACCCGTAAAGCGCACCCTTCGGGACGACCTCCACGTCTTCCGGCGGCACCGGCACCTCCAACAGGTTCTGGATGGCCCGGTTGAAGGTCTGCTCGAACGTCCGCCCCGGCGGCGCGATCTCCGCGTAGACCCGATCGACCAGCGGCTTCAGCTCGCGCCAGGCCCGCGCCGAGCCCTGGACGTCCAGCGAGCCGATCACCCGTGCTACAGCGTCGTAGCGCTCGAAACTCTTCGGATCGATTGTGGTCTTTCCCTTGCCCGCGGCCACCTGGAAGCGCTCCGCGGGGGCCAGGAAGGACAGCACCATCCGGGGGCTCTCCCCATCCGCGATGTTGCTCACGGCCGTGGTGAACCGCTGCAGGAGCCCCTCCACGCCGAGCCACTTCGCCAGCTCGGGATCCGTGGACAGCGGCCCCACCAGCTCACGCACCCGGGCATCTCCCTCCTGGACCGAGGGCGGCGGCCCCAGGGGCTCCGCCGGCCCCGCATCCACCTGCGAAACCGCCGGAGGCGGCGGCTCGCTCGGGGGCGCCGCGGGCTGGCGCATGCGCAGGACCCAGTAACCGACCCCCAGCCCCACCAGCGCGATCACGACGATGGCCACCACCGGCGGACCTCCTCTTGGCGGCGTTGGCGGAGGTGTCCCCCCGGGACTGCCAGGCGTGGGGCCTCCAGGCATCGGCTGCTGGCTCATGAGCGGACCTCCGGACGGGGTTCGTGGGACAACCGGCCCCCTTTAAAGGGTCCACGCGGATCGTCGCAACCCGGAGCTTCTTCCGCCGTCGCGAGCTCCGCGAAAGTGAACAGGCCCGCTCAGAGCTCGCGCAGATCCCGATCCTGGCTGCGCACCCGCGCGAGCGTCTGCATGTCCCGCTCGGTGGGCCCCAGCTCGAGGATGAGCTTGCTCACGTCGTACAGCACTTCCCCGCGGTCGAACACGGGCAGCCGGGGCACGTCCTGGTTCAGATCGTCCGCGCCGCGGTTGTACGCCACGTCCATCAGCGTCCGGAGCTGGAACGAATCATAGAGGTTGTACTCCACCAGGAACCGCAGGGCCTCCACGTCCCCCCGGGCCTTGTACGCGCGCCACAGCAGCACCGCGTCCCAGCCGTTGACGCCCCGCAGGTGCGGCGGCCGGCCCACGCCCAGCGAGTCCTCGATCTCCTTCAGCCCACCGCTCATCCGCAGCCGCTTCGTCACGAAGCGCAGATCGATGTGCGCCTCCGGCGACGGGAACCGCTCCGCGCCAAAGTAGTTGCGCAGCACCGGGGCATCGAAGCACGTGCCGTTGAAGGACACCCACAGCCGCCGCGCCGCCATCGCCTCCGGCAGCGCGTCCATGTTCCGGCCGTGGATGAAGACGTGCAGGCCCGCGCTGTCGAACAGGCTCACCACCGTGGGCACCTGGTTCTCGTTGCCGTCCGTCTCGATGTCGAAGAAGACCGCGTCCTGGGCGAAGTCCGGGTACAGCCGCCAGTGCTCCCGGGAGGGAAGCAGCTCCGCCAGCTTCCGCAGATCCCCGCGCGCGAGCGCCTCCCGGGCTTGGGAGATGTACTCGCGCGCCAGCTCGTCCGCCTTCTTGCTGATGGCCGACGCGCCGGTGCCCGCCTCCGGGAAGTCGTCCCAGGACTTGATGCCCTGGGCCCACAGATCCTTCTCTCGGAAAGGGCCCACCCCGGGGATGTGCTGGAACGTCCGCTGCAACATCACCGCGAGTGCTCCCACCTTCCCGCGACCAGATCGTTCAGCAGCGGGATGTCGGCCTCGCAGAACGGCAGCGCCGTCATCTCCGCCGGGGTGAGGAACCGGAGCGCGTGGGCGCCCAGCGGCTTGGGCTCACCCGCCACCAGCCGGGCCGCGTACAGCACCAGCTCCACCGTCAGATCCGGGTACGAGTGCCGGCCTTCCCAGAGCCTCCGGCCCACGTCGAGCTCCACGTCGAGCTCCTCGCGGCACTCGCGGGCCAGGGCGGATTCGTCCGTCTCCCCTGCCTCCACCTTGCCGCCGGGGAACTCCCAGAGCAGCGCCCGGCTGCCGCCCGGGAGCCGCTGCTGGACCAGGAAGCGGGAACCATCGCCGGGCTGAGGGATCAACGCCGCCACCACCCGGACCGTCTTCACCGCCCTCCCCGTCAACCGCCGCTCCCTCGCAGGCGCAGGGCGTACAGGTAGCCATTGTTCGACAGGATGTAGGCGGTGGAGCCCAGCACGTTGGGCGCGGCGCTGACGCCCTCCCCCGGGTTCCACGCCAGGCGGGACTGGCCCGTCCTGGGATCCACGAAGAGCAGCGCGCGCTGGTTGGGGACGAGGAGCATGCCGCGCGCAAGCACCGGGGCCCTGCCCGCCCGCTCCCCCAGGCTGTGCGACCAGAGGAGCCGCCCCGTCTCGGCCTGGTAGGCATCCAGCCGGCCATCCCCCGTCGCGAAGAGGATCTCCCCCCGCGCGAGCAGCGAAGTCACCCCCAGCACCGAGGAGGTCCACTCCACATCCCCGGTCTCGGCGCTCAGGGCGTACAGCCCGCCCTGGTACGAGGCCACGTAGAGCCGGCCCGCGTCATCCAGCACGGGCTGGGTGTCCACGTCGAGGTACTCGGTGGCTCCGCCAGCGAGCGACTTCTCCCACTTCGCGGCGCCCGTCTCCAACTCGAGCGCGACCAGGTACCCGTCCGAGAAGCCCAGGTACACCGTGCCGTCCTTCACCAGCGGCGTGGAGGTGCCATGGATGGTGAAGCCGCTGGGCGGATCCCGCCGGTACTGCCAGGCCCAGTTGCCCGTCTCGGCGTTCACCGCGAAGAGCGTGTCCGCCTCCGAGGCCACCAGCACGAACGAGCCGGCCAGCACCGGCGTCGTCGCGAGCGCCTCACCTGCCGCGTACTTCCACTTCAGCTCCCCCTTGCGCGCGTCCAGCGCGTACAGGAAGCCGTCTCCGCCCGGGATGTAGGCGATGCCCTCGTGCACCAGGGCGCCGGCCGAGAAGCGGTTGCCCGTCTTGAAGTCCCACGCCACCTCGCCACCGGGAGCCACGCTCCGGATGAAGCCATCCCGGGTAAGGGTGATGATGCGCCCGGAGTCGGGATCCACCGCCGGAGCGGCGAACTCGCGAGGGGCATACTCCCAGGCCGTCGGCTCGACGAGCGGCGTCCACCAGGCCAGCTCGAAGAGATCGCTCGGGGGCTGCCGGAGATCGGAGCTGACGGGGTTGCCGTAGAGCGAGACGGAGCTGCATCCGCCGAGCAGCCCCGCGGCTGCCACGGCCCCTACCCACCACTTCCACGCACGCCGCTTCATGCCCCTCCGTCCTGCTTCGCGGTGCTGGGCTGGGGCGGCGGCGGGATCTTCACGCCCTCCGCGGCCAGCAGCGAGGTCCGCTCGGCCGCCAGCCTGGCCGCCGCGGTGTTCGCGTGATCCACGGGGAGCTTCACGAGGACGGCGGCCGCGTCTTCCTTCTTCCCCTGGAGGATGAGGATGCGGGCGCGATGGTACTGGCCCATGCCCTCCAGATAACCGCTGGCGTCCACCTTGGACATCTCGTCGAAGGAGCCGAGCGCCTGATCATACTTCTGCTGGGCCTCGTAGGCATAGCCCTGGCCCTCGAGCGCCGCGGCGCGCATCGGGTCGTTCTGGGGGGCATCCTTGAGGAAGTCGGTGAAGGCGGCCAGCGCCCCGTCGTGGTTGCCCAGCCGGTACTCGGCCTTGCCCAGCGGCAGGGCGGCCGTCGCCGCGGAGCGGGTGCCCTTGTGCGCGGCGCGGAACTCCGTCAGGGCCTTCACCAGCGCCTGATCCTGCTCCTGGGCGGACTTGAACGGGGCCTCCTCACCGTCCATCGGGGTGATCTGGGTGCCCTCGGGCATGGCCATGATCGGGCGCTCGAGGACCTTCAGGGCCCTGCTCAGCTCCTGGGCGGCCTTGTCCTCGCTCCGGCTGGAGAAGTAGCTGGCCAGCGCGACGACCAGGCCGCCCACCAACACCACGCCCACGGCGAGGACGACGAGCTGCTGCCGCTCGATCAACCAGTCCCGGGCCTCGGCGCCCACGCGCTGGAAGGCGTCGGGCTGCTTGAGCTCTCGCTGGGTCATCTTCTCGGACTTGGCCACGTCGCTGAACCTCTTCTTCTCTGGGTGCAAAAGGCGGCGCAATCTACGGAGCGCGCGCGGGGGGTGTCAACGCGAAGACGCTCAGCGCTTGCCCTTCTTGAGGTGGGGGCGCTTGCGCGCCTCCCGCTGGGCCTTGCCCGGCCGCTCCTTGAAGAGCAGCCGGAGGGGCACGCGCAGGTCGAACGTCTTGCGCAGCTGGTTGGTGATGTAGCGCTTGTACATGTCCGGCACGCGCTCCGGGTGGTTGCACGTGAGGGCGAAGGTGGGGGGCGCCGTGCCCACCTGGGCGATGTAGTACAGGCGCAGGGCCTTGCCGGAGACGACGGGGGCCGGGTGCGAGTCCACCATGTGCTCCAGCAGCCGGTTGAGCTGGGGGGTAGGCGCCCGGTAGCGGAACTGCTCGGCCAGCTCCACGGCGATGTCCACCACCTTCTCCACCTTGGAGCCGGTGAGGGCCGAGGTGAAGACGATGGGGGCGTAGCCCACGAACTTCAGCGAGTACTTGAGCGCCTCGCGGTAGGCCTCCTGGCGGCGCTGGTCCGCGCCGATCAGATCCCACTTGTTCACGACGATCACCAGGGCGCGGCCCTTGTCCTCGGCGAGGCTGGCCAGCTTGGCGTCCTGATCCACCGCCGGCTCGGTGGCGTCCATCAGGAGCACGGCCACGTCGCTGCGCTCCATCACCTTGAGGGCGGCCACCACGGAGTACTTCTCCACCCGGTGGGCGATGGAGCGCTTGCGGCGGATGCCGGCGGTGTCCGTGAGGATGAGCTTCTTGTCCTTGTAGGTGAGCGTCGAGTCGATGGGATCACGCGTGGTGCCCGGCACCTCGCTGGCCACCACGCGCTTCTCCTTGAGGAGCGCGTTCACCAGGGTGCTCTTGCCCACGTTGGGCCGGCCGATGATGGCGATGCGGATGACCCCGTCGTCCGGCGGGGACTCGGCGTCCTCGCCCTCCTTCTTCGGGGGCAGCTTGTCCAGCAGCGTCCCCACGAGCTCCTCGACGCCCAGCCCATGCTCGGCCGACAGCGGCAGCACGTCTCCCAGCCCCATCCGGAAGAAGTCCGCGGAGAGCGCCTGGATGGAGCCCGAGGGGCTGTCCAGCTTGTTGGCGGCCACCACCACGGGCTTGCCGCTCTTGCGCAGCAGCTGCGCCACGGCCTCGTCCGCGGCGGTGAGCCCGGCGCGCCCGTCCGTGACGAAGAGGATCGCGTCGCACTCCTCCACGGCCAGCTGCGCCTGCTCGCGCACCTGCTTTAGCAGCGTGTCCTTCTCCCCGGGGACGAAGCCGCCCGTGTCGATCAGGGTGAAGGCGCGATCCCCCCACTCCGCGTCCGCGTAGTGGCGATCCCGGGTCACGCCGGGCACGTCCTCCACCAGCGCGACGCGGCGCCGGATCAGGCGGTTGAAGAGCGTGGACTTGCCCACGTTGGGGCGGCCGACGATGGCGACCAGCGGTTTCATCACTCGTATCCCAGCTTCTTGAGGCCCTCGGGGCGCTCGCTCCAGCGCGGCTCCACGCGGACTCGGAGCGAGAGGTACACGTGCGCCCCCAGCAGGCGCTGGATGGACTTGCGCGCGTCCGTCCCAATCGTCTTCAGCATCTGCCCCTGCTTGCCAATGATGATGGCCTTCTGGCTGTCGCGCTCCACGTAGATGGAGGCGGCGATGCGGATGAGGCCGGCGAGCTGCCCCGCGGGCGTGCCCGGCAGCGGCTCTCGCTCGGACTCGTCGAACACCTCCACCAGCA
The DNA here is from genome assembly GCA_016926755.1 of Myxococcaceae bacterium. GTDB lineage: Bacteria > Myxococcota > Myxococcia > Myxococcales > Myxococcaceae > Hyalangium. The sequence goes on from JAFGNZ010000176.1 coordinate 34,451, forward strand.
CCGCGGTGGAGTACGGGATCTCCTGCCGGCAGTGGCGGAGCACCTGCTCGCGGATGTACTCGGCCACCAGCGTACGCTCCTGCTGATCGGTGAGCATGTCCGGATCGAAGATCGGCTCCCCCTCCGGCAGGTGCTGGAGCACCACCTTGAAGAGGGTGTCCACCCCGTCTCCCTCGCGCGCGGAGATGGGCACCACCTCCGCGAAGGGGAACTCGTTGCGGAACAGATCGATGATCGGCAGCAGCTTCGGCTTGGTGATGTTGTCGATCTTGTTGATGACCAGGAAGGTGGGCTTGCCGATCCGCTGCAGCCGCTCGAGGATCATCCGGTTGCCGGGGCCCACCTCGGGCTTCTCCCCGCCAGGCGGCTCGACGAGGAAGAGGACCAGATCCACCTCCTCGGCGGCCTGGAGGGCGGTCTCCACCATGTAGCGGTTGAGCTCGCCCTTGGCCTGGTGGATGCCCGGCGTGTCGATGAAGGCCACCTGCCCCTCCGGGCGCGTCACCACGCCGAGGATCCGGTTGCGGGTGGTCTGCGGCTTGGGCGAGACGATGGCGATCTTTTCGCCCGTGAGCTGGTTGAGCAGCGTGCTCTTGCCCACGTTGGGTCGGCCGATGAGCGCGGCGAAGCCGCTGCGGTAGTTCTTCGAGGCCATCGCTTGGAAGGTGATCTGGGGGCCCCCCGCCTTCGAGAGGCCCCGTGGGACTGCGCGACCTGCCTGGACTTCCCTGCCTGCCCTGAGGGCGGGCAGGAGGACTACGGCGCGGTCGTGGAGATGGTCAGCTTGTTGATGCGCACGTCATGGGTGGGGCGGTCGTTGCGATCCTTGGGCAGCTCGTTGGCGATGCGGTCCGCCACCTCGTAGCCCTTTACCACCTCGCCGAAGATGGTGTGGCGGTTGTTGAGGTGCGGGGTGGGCACCACGGTGATGAAGAACTGGCTGCCGTTGGTGTTGGGCCCCGCGTTGGCCATGGCCAGCAGGCCCTTCTTGTCGAAACGCCGGCCGCTCTGGAACTCATCCTCGAAGCGGTAGCCCGGGCCGCCCGTGCCCCGGCCGAGCGGATCGCCGCCCTGGACCATGAAATCCCCGATGCAGCGGTGGAAGATCGTCCCGTCGTAGAGCGGCGTGCCAGTCATGCGCTGGCTCGTCTGCGGGTGCGTCCACTCCTTCTCGCCGGTGGCCAGGCCCACGAAGTTCTCCACCGTCTTCGGCGCATCCTTGGCGAAGAGCTTCACGACGATCTGCCCCTCGGTGGTGTCGAAGGTGGCGTAGAGATCCTTCCCGGCGCGCGCCTCGTCCATCATGCCCATGTGCTTGTCTCCCGCTGCGGTTGGGGGCCGATCCCTTCAGGTCAGGCCCGCGTGAGTGGTTGGGTGCCCTACATCGTCCCAGGTGGCGGGGGACCTTATTCCCCACCCTCCCCCCGTCCAAGGGGTTTCACTTCGAGGTGTCATCCTTCCGAAGCATGTCGAGGGTGGCGCGGGCGGCGGCCTGCTCCGCCTCCTTCTTGCTGCGGCCGGTGGCGCGCGCGTACAGCTCCGAGCCGATGGAGACCTCCACCTCGAACGTCTTCTCATGGTCCGGGCCGGCCTCGGCCACCACGCGGTAGCGCGGCGACACCTTGAGCCGGTTCTGGATGTCCTCCTGGAGCTTCGTCTTGTAGTCCAGGCCGCTGCGGCCCTCGGCCACGCCCTCCAGGGCCTCGGCGAAGTGGCGGTCCACCAGCGCCATCACCGCCTCCATGCCGGAGCCCAGGTACAGCGCGCCGATCACGGCCTCCATGGCGTCGGCGAGCACGGAGCTCTTCTCCCGGCCGCCCGTCATCTCCTCGCCGCGGCCCAGCAGCAGCAGCTCGCCCAGGCTGAGCGCGCGGGCGATGCGGGCCAGCCCCTCCTCGTTGACGATGAGCGCGCGCAGCTTGGACAGCTCGCCCTCGGAGGCGTTGGGGAAGCGCTCCATCAGGCGGTGGCTGATGGCCAGATCCACCACCGCGTCCCCGAGGAACTCCAGCCGCTCGTTGTCCTGGAGCCCGGCGTCCCGGTGCTCGTTGAAGTAGCTCTTGTGGGTGAGCGCCGCCAGGCCCAGATCCTTGCGGGCCAGGGACACCCCCAACCGGAGCTCCAGTGCCTGGACGCGCTCTTGAAGGCTCAGCTTCTCCACGCCCTCACTCCGCCAGTTGGCTCGCCAACTCCTCGGCGAGCGCGTACGGGTCCGCCTGCCGCTCGGCGATGCGGGAGGCCACCTCTTCCAGGTGGCCGCGCTCCCGCTCCAGCTTCGTGAGCGCGCCGCGCAGCAGCCGCTCGCGCAGCAGGGCGACGAACTGCATGGCGGCGCGGGTGCGCTCCTTCTCCTTGCGCAGCCCCGTCTCGTCCAGGAAGGCGCGGTGCCGCGCCACTGCCTCCACCAGCTCGGCCACGCCCTGATCCTTGGCGGCCACCACCTTGAGGATGGGCGGCTCCCACTCGCGCGGGGCCGGCTCCTGCTCCACGTGGCGCCCCTCGGCCTTGGCGCGGACCATGCGGTGGTGCGCGTCGTGGTCCACGGGCGGCGCCTTCACCGCGTGGCGCAGCTCCAGCATCATCCGCAGCTCGCGCACCATGCGGTCGGCGCCGTCCAGATCGGACTTGTTCACCGCGAAGATGTCCGCCACCTCGAGGATGCCGGCCTTGATGGCCTGCACGTCGTCTCCCATGCCCGGCACCGTCACCACCACGGTGGTGTGCGCCATCTGCGCGATGTCGATCTCGTCCTGCCCCACGCCCACCGTCTCGACGATGACGATGTCCTGCCCCATGGCGTCCATCACGCGGATGCAGTCGCCGGTGGCGCGAGACAGGCCGCCCAGGTTGCCGCGGGTGGCCAGCGAGCGGATGAAGACGCCCGGATCCGTGGCGTGCTCCTGCATGCGGATGCGATCGCCCAGGATGGCGCCGCCGGTGAAGGGGCTGGTGGGATCCACCGCGAGGACGCCCACCCGCTTGCCCTGCTTGCGGAAGTGGGCGATCAGCCGGTCGGTCAGCGTGGACTTGCCCGCGCCGGGCGAGCCGGTGATGCCGATGATGTAGGCCCGGCCCGTCCTGGGGAACAGGGCCCGCAGATCCGCCGTGGCGCTCTCCACGCCGTCGTCGATGTGGCGCATCAAGCGCGACGCGGCCCGCACGTCGCCCTCGAGCACCCGCTGGGACAGTTGAGTCGCCGTTACCAATGCTCACTCCTGTGGCGTGTCCGGGCCGACGAGCTGCACGGCCTCGGGAGCAACCTTCAGCAGGTCCGCCACCAGACGAACGATGCCAGGGAAGTCATCCAGTTCGAAGCGCTCCGCCCACACCTTGCCCGTCGCGCCGGCCAGCAGGCCTCGGAAGGTGCGGCCCATCACCCGGGCCGCGGCGAAGCGGTAATGCTCACCATTCACCCGCAGCTGCACCAGCACCTCCAGGGCGCTGCGCGGGGGGACCAGGGCCTGGGGCCCGAAGGCCCGGGAGATCTCCTCGTAGCGCACCAGTCCCGGGGTTTCGCCAGGGGAGGCCTGGGGCCGGGCGTGCGTCTCCTCGACGAGCGCGGCCAGGTAGCTGGCCAGCGCCTCCCGCTCCCAGAACTCGGACAGCTCGAAGCGGTGCGAGGCCAGCCCGGTGAGCACCTCCCCTCCCCGCCGGGCCTGCCCCACCCGGAAGATCCCCTGGCGATCAGCCACCAGCGTGAAGGAGAACGGCCCGGCCTTCAGCTCCGCGGAGAGCTCCAGCGTCTGCGGATCCAGGTGCGGCATCAGCCCCAGCGTGTTGAGCTGCGCGGTGCGGCGCTCGACGAGGAAGAGGTAGTCGTCGAAGACGCTCGTAACCAGGAGCGGCAGGTCCTCGGCGGCCGAGACGGCGTCCAGCAGGATGGGCAGCAGCCCCACCACCGCCGGTGGCGCGATGGGGATCAGCTGCTGCCCCTGGAGCCGGAAGGTGACGCGAGACAGGGGCTGGCCGGTGACGGGGTTCACCGGGGCCGAGTCCTCCCCCAACTCCAGCGTGGCCAGCACGCCGGCGGTACCTCGCTCGACGCGCAAGCCGAGCTGCTCGAGCCGAGCCGTCTCCATCCTAGCCCTTGAAGATCTCGCGGGCGATGATGGAGCGCTGGATCTCGCTGGTGCCCTCGCCGATCTCGCAGAGCTTGGCGTCGCGCAGGTAGCGCTCGACGGGGAACTCGCGGGTGTAGCCGTAGCCGCCGTGGATCTGCACGGCCTTGTTGCAGGCGCGCATGGCGGCCTCGGAGGCGAAGAGCTTGGCCATGGAGGCCGCCTGCGTATACGGCTGGCCGCTGTCCGCCATCCAGGCCGACCGGTGGACGAGCAGGCGCGCCGCGTCGATCTCCGTCTTCATGTCCGCGAACATCCACCGCAGGCCCTGGAACTCGGCGATCGGCTGACCGAAGGCGGTGCGCTCGCGGGCGTAGCGCACGGACTCCTCCATCGCGCCCCGGCCGAGCCCCACCGCCAGCGCGCCGATGGTGATGCGACCCTTGTCCAGGATCTTCAGCGTGTCGATGAAGCCGTGATCGAGCTCGCCCAGCCGCTGCGAGTCCGGCACCTCCACGCCCTCCAGGATGAGCTCCGCGGTGTCCGAGGAGCGCATGCCCAGCTTGCCGTGGATGGGGCGCTGGCTGAAGCCGGGCAGCCCCTTCTCGAGGATGAAGGCGGTGATGCCCTTCTGCCGCTTCTCGGGCGTGGTGAGCGCCAGCACCACGAAGACGTGGCCCACGGTGCCCTGGGTGATGAACATCTTCGCGCCGTTGAGGATCCACTTGTCGCCCTTGCGGACGGCGGTGGTCTTCAGGCCGGAGGCGTCCGAGCCGGAGCCGGGCTCGGTGAGGCCCCAGGCGCCCAGCCACTCGCCGGAGGCGAGCTTGGGCAGGTACTTGCGCTTCTGGGCGTCGTTGCCGAACACGCGGATGTGGCTGGTGCCCAAGCCGTTGTGCGAGGCCACCGTGAGGGCGAGCGAGCCGTCATGGCGAGCGATCTCCTCGACCGCCACCGCGACGGCCAGGCTGTCCATCGCCGCCCCGCCATACTCCTCGGCGACGAGCATGCCCAGGACGCCGAGCTGGCCCAGCTCCCGGACCACTTCCATCGGGAACTTCTCGTCCTTGTCCCACTCGCGCGCGTACGGCTTCACCTTGCGCTCGCAGAAGTCCTTGAGGGAGGCCTTGAGGGCGCGGTGGCTTTCCGGAAGTTCGAAGTCCATGGTGAGCTGAAGATCTAATCGCAGAGGGTAGCCCCGCAGGGGGTCCGGCGGGGAGGAATCCAACTTACTCTTCTCGAAACGTCCAGGCCCTGCTCATGAGCGCCCGGGGAGCGTCCGGCCGTGGACGCTCGGCTGGGCTCAGACCGGGAGCACCCCATGCTTCTTCTCGGCCCGGGGCTGGGCGCGGCGTGAATAGGCCTCGAAGCGCACGACCAGCTCTTGACGCAGCCGGTCACCGGGGACGATCTCATCCACCACCAGCTCGCTGGCCAGCTTGTAGATGTCCACATCCGCCCGGTACTCGTTGCGGAGCTGCTCGACGTAGGCGGCGCGCTCGGCCTCGGGCTTCTCCTGGATCTTGTTGAAGAAGACGGCGTTGACGGCGGCCTCGGGGCCCATCACGGCGATCATGGCCTGGGGCAGCGCCAGGGTGGCGTCCGGGGCGAAGCCGGGGCCGGACATGGCGTAGAGGCCGGCGCCATAGGCCTTGCGGACCACCACGCAGATGCGAGGCACGCTGGCCTCGGAGACGGCGGAGATCATCTTCGCGCCGGCGCGGATGATGCCCGCCCGCTCCACCTTGGTGCCGATCATGAAGCCGGGCACGTCCGCCAGGTAGAGCAGCGGGATGTTGAAGGCATCGCACAGCCAGATGAAGCGCGCGGCCTTGTCCGCCGAGTCCACGAAGAGCACGCCGCCCTTGTACTTGGGCTGGTTGGCGACGATGCCCACCGGCCGCCCGTCGATGCGCGCCAGGCCCGTGATGAGCTCCTGGGCGAAGAGCTTCTTCACGTCGAACCAGCTGCCCTCGTCGATCAGCTCGTGGATGAGGGCGTACATATCGAACGGCTTGTTCTGGTCCGCGGGGATGATCTCCTCCAGGCGCTTGCCGCTCTCCCGGGGAGGCTTGGGCGGGAGCACGGGCGGCGGCTGGCTGAAGTTCTCCGGGAAGTAGCTGATGTACTGCTTGGCCGCCGCGATGGCCTCCAGCTCCGTCTTCACCAGCACATCCCCGCAGCCGGACACCGAGCAGTGCATCTTCGCCCCGCCCATCTCCTCCAGCGTCACCTTCTCGCCGATCACCATCTCCGCCATGCGCGGGCTGCCCAGGTACATGGAGGCGTTGCCGTCCACCATGATGACCAGATCACAGAAGGCGGGGATGTACGCGCCGCCGGCGGCCGAGGGCCCGAAGAGCAGGCAGATCTGCGGCACGAAGCCGGACAGGTGCACCTCGTTGTAGAAGATGCGCCCGGCGCCGCGCCGCCCGGGGAACATCTCCACCTGGTCCGTGATGCGCGCGCCGGCCGAGTCCACCAGGTAGAACAGGGGGCAGCGCAGGGTGCGCGCCGTCTCCTGGATGCGGAGGATCTTCTCCACCGTGCGGGCGCCCCAGCTGCCCGCCTTCACCGTCGAGTCATTGGCCATGATGGCCACGGTGCGGCCGCCCACCTTGCCCAGGCCGATGATGACGCCGTCCGAGGGCAGCTCCGGGTCCGCGTTGTTGGCGAGCTTCGCGTCCTCGATGAAGGAGTCCGGATCCACCAGGAGCCGGATGCGCTCGCGCGCGAACAGCTTGCCGGCGTCCGTGTTCTTCGCGTGGTACTTCTCGGCGCCGCCCTTCTCCACCTGGGCGATCTTCTCGAGCAGCTTCTGGTCGTAGGACATGACGGGGGCCACATACCAGAAAGGCGCTCGGCTGGCTGCCCTGTCCAACGTCCGAGTGCTGCGCGGAAGACCGACCGTCCGTCCGGTAGGTGGGAAAGATTTTTCCCAGGGATGCCGCACTGCGTCCCCCTGCCTACCTTGTGATTTCAGCGGGGGGCGAAGCCGTTGGGGCGCGGTGCTCCCGGAACCGTGAGGCCCAGGAGGAAACCATGTTTGCGAAGAAGGCAACGTGGGCCGCGAAGAGCGGCCTGTATCGGAAATGGCTGGCGCGAAAGCTCATCAACGACCTGCCGCGTGCCGCCAAGGACAAGTGGGACGACTTCGATGCGGATGACGTCCTGCGCTACGTGGGGCTGAGCACCTACAAGCCCGTCAAGAGCGGCCTCGGCGGCCTGGGCGTGTTCGTGATCGGCGCGGCCGTGGGCGGCATCGTCGCGCTGCTGCTGGCGCCTACCCCTGGCACGGAGCTGCGCACCACCGTGAAGGACAAGGCCATGGGCTACCTGAACAAGCAGAACATCGGCCTGGGGCAGGAGAAGACCGCCAACGCCTAGCGTGAGCGGCCTGCCGTGCTGGTTCGAGCCGTCGGGGGCACCCGGCGGCTCTTTCCCTCTGGGGTTCAGCGCCCCTTGTAGACGGGAGGACGCTTCTCGGCGAAGGCGCGCAGGCCCTCCAGCCGATCCTCGGTCTTGAGGACCTCCTCGTACTTGCGCAGCTCCAGCGCCAGCGCGTCGTCCAGGCCCAACCCCATCCCCTCGGTGATGGCGTGCTTGGCGGTGGACACGGCGATGGGCGCGTTCTCGACGATCGCCTCCGCCAGCGAGAAGGCCGTCTCCAGCAGGTGGCCCTCCGGCGCCAGCCGGTTCACCAGGCCCACGCTGAAGGCCTCCGCCGCGTTGATGCGCCGCCCGGTGAGGATCAGATCCTTGGCGCGGCCCGGGCCGATCAGCCGGCTGAGCCGCTGGGTGCCGCCGCCGCCGGGGATGATGCCCAGCTTCACCTCGGTGAGCCCCAGCTCCGCCGCGGGGGCGGCGACCCGGAGATCGCACGCGAGCGCCAGCTCCGTACCCCCTCCGAAGGCCGCCCCGTTGACGGCGGCGATGAAGGTGCAGTCGCTCTTCTCGATGGCGCGGAACGTCTGGCGCAGCCCGTCGAGGAAGGCGCGCACCTCCGGCTCCGTCATGGTGGCGCGCTCCTTGAGGTCCGCGCCCGCGCAGAAGGCCTTGTCCCCGGCCCCGGTGATGATGACGGCCCGGATCTGCCGGCCGGAGGAGACGCGCGCCACCATCTCCCCCAGCTCCTGGAGCATGGCCCGGCTGATCGCGTTGCGGCGGTCCGCCCCGTCGATGGTCCAGATCTCGATGGCTCCCCGTGCGTCGACCTTGAATTCCGGCATGTTCGCTCCCCTTCCCGGCCCGTGTCCGGGCCGCCGCTGACCGGGGGAGCCTGCGGCGTCGGCGAGGACCTGGCAAGGTCGAAGCGGTTAGAGTGAATGGGTATGCGCACCGCGTCGAGATACCTGCCTCGCCTGGCCCCCTGGCTGCTCGTGACCCTGGTGGCCCTGATCCCCCTCGTGGCCCTGGCCCGGGGCGGCGGTGGAGAGCACTACAGCCGAGGGAGTGACGATGGAGATGGGGACGGGCTGTTCCTCTATCTCGTCTTCGAGCTGCTCGGGCTGGTCTTCCGCTACCCGAAGATCGGCATCCCAACGCTCCTGATCGTCTTCCTCGTCTACTACTTCTACAAGCGCAACCTGCACCCCACGGGGACCACCCAGCGTGCGATCGAGCGCCGCGAGGCCGAGCACCGTACCCAGGTCTCCGAGGCGGAGGTCCAGGGCTGGGTCCAGGCCTTGAAGAGCAAGGATCCGCAGTTCGAGCCCCAGGTGGTGCTCGACAAGGTGCGCAAGCTCTTCCCGGCGCTGCAGGAGGCCTGGTTCAAGCGGGAGCTGACGCCCATCCGCCCGTTCCTCTCGGACGCCACCTACCAGCGCTTCAACGTCCAGCTCCAGCTCATGTCCGCCCAGGGCGTGCGCGACGCCATCGCCGACATCCGGCTGCTGGGGGTGCAGATCATCGGGTGCCAGCAGAGCCAGTGGTTCGACAGTCTCCACATCCGCGTGCGTGCCGAGATGCGGGACACGGACGTCCCGGCGGGCTACTCGGATGAGCAGGCCCTCGCCGCCGCCCGGAAGGCGCCCTCCGAGTCCTTCACCGAGGTGTGGACGTTCGTCCGCAAGCCGGGGGCGCAGACCCGGATCGGCCAGGATCTCTACCAGGGCAAGTGCCCCAACTGCGGCGCTCCCTATCAAGGAGGGGCCACCAACGTCTGCGAGTACTGCAAGGCCGTGGTGAACTCCGGCAACTACGACTGGACGCTCTCGGAGATCACCCAGGGCGTGGAGTTCAACCGCCACCCGGCCGAGGTGCTCGGGCTGCGCGAGGCCCGTCAGGCGGACCCGGCGCTCAACCTGGAGATCCTGGAGGATCGCGCCTCGCTCCTGTTCTGGAAGTGGATTGACGCGCAGAGCCGCGGGGACGCGAACCGGCTGGCGCAGGTGGCCAACGCGGAGATGCTCTCCCAGCTCGGCTCGGAGCTGGAGTCGCTCCAGCAGCAGGGCCGACGCCGCGTCATCCTGGAGTGCGCCGTGGGCGCCGTCACCACCCGGGCCCTGGAGGTCCACCCGGACGGCTACGATCTGGCCCACGTGGAGATCCGCTGGAGCGCGCGCATGGGCGTGGGGGCCGCCGAGGCGCGCCCGCCGCAGCTCCCCACCGTGCCCCAGCGCTGGGTCTTCACGCTGACGCGCAAGCACGGGGCGATGACGAACAGCGCCAACGGCATGTCCACCGATCGCTGCCCCCAGTGCAACGCGCCCCTGACCGGCAGCGGCGCCAGCAGCTGTGAGTACTGTGGGGCGCGGCTCGGCACGGGCGAGCAGGACTGGGTGCTGGCGTTCACCTTCCTCTACGAGACGTGGGATGCCCGCAACCGCCAGCGCCGGCTGTCCGGAGCCACGCTCCAGTCCGCCGCTCGCCAGGTGAGCCCCGAGCAGCTCCCGGCCGCCGCCATGGCCGGAGCGGGCACGGACGTCGTGCTGGACGTCCAGGAGCGCGAGCGGCTCCTCTATATGATGGCCGCCATCGCCGCGGCGGACGGGGCGGTGGACACCCCGGAGCGCAAGCTCCTCAAGCTGTGCGCCACGCGCTGGAGCGTGCCCTGGAAGAACGTGGAGATGGCGCTCTCCTCCGGCTCCCAGCTCTTCAACAAGCTCATCCCCCGCGGCAGCCCCGAGGCCTCCGTCTTCATGCGGAACCTCGTCCAGATGGCCCTCGTGGACGGCCGCGTGGATCGCAAGGAGCGCCGGATGCTGGAGGCCGCCGCCTCGCACCTGGATGTCATGCCCCAGCTCGAGTCGATGCTGCGCGAGCGGTGAGGCACCTGCCGGGGTGGCGCCCCAGCCGCCCCATCACTGCGGCTGCCGCGTCCGCGTCGGCGTCTCCTTGAGGCTCTGGAGCATCACCCACCCAGGTCCTGTCAGCTCCGTCATGAACATGCCCTCGCCGCCGAACAGCATCTTGCGGCACCCGCCCACGCCGCGGATGTCGTAGCCCACGCTCGCCGAGAACACCGCCAGGTGCCCCGTGGACACCATCAACGTCTCCCCCGGCGCCAGCTGTCGCTCGATGAAGTCTCCCGAGCCGTGCACGAACGCCACGCCCCTCCCGGACAGGCGCTGCAGGAAGAGGCCCGCTCCACCGAAGAACGCCGCTCCCGCCGAGCGCGCCACCGACACGTCGATGTCCACCTCCCCCACCGCCGCCACGAAAGAGCCGCGCGTGCAGATGATGGGGCCGCGGCTCAAGTCCCACGTGGCCAGCTTCCCCGGCTTGTTCGCGCTCAGCAGCACCTCGGCGCCCTTGCGCTGCGCCGTCACATAGGTGAGCGCAAGCCCCTCGCCCGCCAGCATCCGCCCCAGCGCCTTGCTCGCGTTCCCCGGGATGCGGAGCTGCCAGTCGATGCCCTCTGTGTAGGCCAGCAACCCGCCTCGCGACACCCACAGGTTCTGTCCCCGCTTCAGCTGCAACCGGGCGCTCTGGGCGATCACGCCCTCCACCGAGACCGAGTCGCAGTACTCCTCCAGTCGCGGGTCCATCGACACCAGCGCGTCCAGCACCGACTCCGGCTTCTCTGCCATGGCACGCTCCAGGCTCGCGCCCGTTGCCCGGGCGTCGGCCGTACCCTACCCGGCTCGAGCCGACACAGGCCAATGCTCCGGCCTGAGGTCAGGCCCGGGGTCGGCGCGAGGCCCGTTTCTCGCGCTCCCCCAGCGCCGCCTGCAGGTACTTGCCCGCCAGCTTCCGGCCAATGAGCTCCTGCGCCAGCTGCCCTGCCTCCACCAGCTTGTCCAGGTTGATGCCCGTCTCAATGCCCATGCCGTGGAACATGAAGACGGCGTCCTCGGTGGCGAGGTTGCCCGCCGCACCCGGCGCATAGGGGCAGCCGCCCAGCCCGCCGATGCTGGCATCGAACGTCGTTACCCCCGCCGACAACCCCACCAGCACGTTGGCCAGCGCGGTGCCCCGGGTGTCGTGCAGGTGGAGCGCCAGCTTCTCGAGCGGGATGTACTTGAGCAGCCCCGTGAGGATCTCCTCCGTCTGCCGCGGCGTGCCCACGCCGATCGTGTCCCCCAGGCTCAGCTGGTAGATGCCCATGTCCACCAGCCTGCGGCAGATGTCGACCACCCGCTCCACCGGCACGTGGCCCTCATAGGGGCAGCCCCACACGGTGGACAGGTAGCCGCGCACGCGCATCCCCGCCTGCGAGGCGGCCGCCGCGACTTCGCGCGAGGTCTCCAGCGCCTCGGCGATCGACTTGTTGATGTTCTTCTGGGAGTGGGCCTCGGAGGCGGAGATGAAGACGGCCGCCTCCTCCAGCCCCGCCTCGCGCGCCCGCTGCAGGCCCTTGAGGTTGGGCACGAGCGCCGAGAACGTCACGCCCGGCTTCCGACCGACCAGGCGCAGCAGCTCCTCCGCGTCCGCGAGCTGGGGGATCCACTTCGGTGACACGAAGGACGTCACCTCGATCCGCTTCTCGCCCGAGGCGACGAGCGCCTCCACGAGGCGCGCCTTGTCCTTCGTCGGCAGCGTGCGCAGCTCGTTCTGCAAGCCGTCCCGAGGGCCGACCTCATACACGTCGACTCGCCGAGGGAGGCTCCCGAGCCAGCTGCCTACGCGCGTGCTGGAATGTTCGTTCGAATCCACTGGACGATGTCCTGCGTCGAGCTCCCGGGGGTGAAGATCTCCGTCACCCCCAAGCCCTTGAGTTTGGGAATGTCGTCGTCCGGGATGATCCCGCCGCCGAAGATTCGGATGTCCTCGGCCTTGTTCTGTTTCAGAAGGTCGATGACGGCGGGGAAGAGCGTCATGTGCGCGCCGGACATGATGGACATGCCGATCGCATCGACGTCTTCCTGGATGGCGGCGTTGACGATCATCTCGGGCGTCTGGTGCAGCCCTGTGTAGATGACCTCCATGCCCGCATCGCGCAAGGCCCGAGCGATGATCTTCGCACCGCGGTCGTGCCCGTCCAGGCCCGGCTTGGCCACCAG
>JAFGNZ010000026.1 GCA_016926755.1 Myxococcaceae bacterium
GCCGCCATCGCGCCGCGCGAAACGCTCGAAATGGCTGGACCTCGCTGCGGCGCGAAGGGAGAAAACGATCGCGCTGGCCGCGATCGAAATGCCGCGCTTCCTGAAGATCGTCTCCACCCGGCGCCTGCCCCGCAGTGGGCGCAGGCGAAAATGTCCAGCTCATCGCCGTGCTCGCGACGGGCTTCATCGCCTCGGTTACCGCCGTCCATTGCAGTTGTGGCTGCCAGAGGGACCTTAACCGCAGTCGTTGCCGCCGTGGCCGCCACCGCCGTGGCCGCCACCGCCGTGGCCGCCGCCGCCACCGTGGCCGCCACCGCCATGGCCGCCGCCGCCACCACCGCCGTGGCCGCCGCCACCACCACCGTGGCCATCGTCGGGGCAACCGTCACCATCGTGGTGACCGCCACCACCGCCACCGTGGCCATCATCATCATCGTCGTGGCCGCCGCCACCGCCACCGTGGCCATCATCGTCATCGTCGTGGCCGCCGCCACCGCCACCGTGGCCATCATCATCATCATCGTCGTGGCCGCCGCCACCGTGGCCGTCATCATCGTCGTCATGGCCGCCGCCACCGTGGTCATCGTCATCGTCGCCGCAACCGCCATCATTACCGCCATGGCCGCCGTCGGGCGTACCACCACCATTGCCGCCATCAGGCGTACCACCACCATTGCCGCCATCAGGCGTACCACCACCATTGCCGCCATCGGGCGTACCACCACCATTGCCGCCGTCGGGCTCACCCGGTGGCGGCGCCTGGCAGAGGCTGTGCTCCTTCAGCGGGTTGATGTGGCCCTCGGCGTTGCCCGTCAGCGACCTGGCGTAGATGCCGCCATCGAAGCTGCCGTTGGTGAAGTGGATGTCAGCGTAGGGCGCCAGCACCGTGCCCCAGAAGCCGAAGCCCTGGGCGGTGATGCTGGTGGTGTCCACGAAGTTGTAGAGCACGCCGTGCTGGTCGATGCCACCGAGGAACTGGATGCCGAAGCCGCCGAAGGTGGCTGAGGAACCGCGGATGTTGACCACCACGAAGGAGTCGGCCGGCGCTTCGATGGACCACAGCTCGGCGCCGGTGAAGTCACTGGCGTTCACGTCGAAGACGTTCCGCTGCGCATCCGTGCCGCGCAGCATGAGGCCGCCCCAGGCCTCGCGCGTCGTGGTGCCGTTGGCCGTCAGGCTGGCCAGCTGTGTGGACAGGCTGCGCAGTTGGACTCCGTGGGCGGTAAAGTCAATGGGCGAGCCCTGCGCCGCGGTACCGCGCGGGTAGACCACTGTCTGGTCGGCGCTGTAGCTGCCCCCGTGCCACGCGTCACCCCAGACGCCGCCATTGGTGAGCGTCAGGTTGCCGCCCGCCACCAGCGTGTTGGCGATGTCGCTGTCCGGCAGCCGGAAGCCCACCGCGAAGTTGTCCATGGTGATGTTGCCAGCCGCCGCGACCTTGCCCTCCACGTCCGTGCCCAGGTTGTAGTCCCCGAGCAGGAACAGGTTGTAGTCATTCAGGCGAATCGTGACGCCCGAGGACTCATGCGAGCATGTGCCGGTGCTGCCGTCGCAGGTGTCCGTGGTGCACGAGTTGCCGTCGTCGCAGTCTGCATCGACCTGGCACACGCTCGTCCCGCTGATGCGGGCGCTGCTCTCTGCGCCAGACCCCTGCGAGTCATCTCCAGAATCAACCAGACCGCAGGCCGTGAGCGACAGCAGAGCGGTGACCAGGGTGAGTGTATGGAAAGCGCGCATAACAGGAATATTACCACGGAAGCGGACCATGGATCCACGTCAAAATCGGATTAGCCGTATTTTGTCGTTTCCTGGACAGGAAGAACGATAGGAGGAATGGAGTCCCCTTGGCGGGGTACGGCCCAGTGAGGTGGAGGCAGTGGTGCCGTCCGGCAGCGGGCGCTTCATCCGCCAGGCGATGCGGCCGTCCTCCGCTCGTGACAAACGCTCCAGCGCCAGCGCGCCACGCGCCCGTAGCGGCACAAGCGCTCCAGCCCCTGCCTGTCGTTGGCGTGACGGGGTGTTGTCCAGGTGGGAAGGCCACTGCAGCCCTGCGACATCCGCACCGCCGTCTTCGAGTCCCCAGCGACGGCCGCGGGGTCACTCATATGTTTGTAGTGGAAGAAATCGACCCACTCCGCGAGCGGTGTGTTGCCCTGCAAGAGGCTGCCCCAGTAGGCGTGCGTTTCGAACCCGAACCGCTCGCCCTTGACGCTGTGGATGTGCGCCAGGGCTCGCCCCATCTGTCGCCAGTGATCGAGGGTTCGCTCGACGATCTCCACCGCCTCCAGCACGAGCAGCGCCTCGTCGCCGATCTGCACGATGCCGATGCCCGTCGGCGTGTGAAGTGGACCCCGTTTTTCGGACCACCCCGTTATTTGGATTTCCGGCCGACTCCACCGTAACTGCTTGCGTGGGCGGGGGCACCGGCTCGAAGCGAATGCCGCCCTCCCGCGGCACGAAGAGGCCGTCCGACACCAGCAAGTGGAAGTGCGGTGCCACGGCAACGCCGAGCCGAAGAACTGGACGAATGACACGGCCCCGCCCTGCCCGCCGCGCCAAGGCCCTGCCGCCGTGCCCTCCGATGCTGCAGGGCGAACACCGCGTGCAGAAAGAGGGTGAGGACGTCGGAGAACAGTCCCGCCTCCTTGATGCCAACATCGGCGCGGTCCACCGCCAGTCCTTGGCGGGATGTACTCTGGGCCTCACCCCCCAACAGGGCCTCTGCACTTCCTATGCATTGGCGCTCGCCATTGCGCGGCACCCGGGCCTGAACTCGATTGGCAACGTGGCCAACCTGGGGTTCGGGGTGAACATCGTCATCGTGCTGCTGGGCTTCCCTGCGCTGCTGCTGCTGGTGGAGCGCTGGCGCCGCAAGCACGGGAGCACCGCTTCGGCCCAGGAGTCCTGACGCAGGACCGAGGGCCTGTGGTAAGAGGCTCAAGGATCACGCCCAAGAAAGGAAAGAGAAAGCCATGGGAGCAACACCCCTTGGTGCAGGGCGGGCCAGTCTCGTCCCTTTGCTCCTGCTGTCTCTGGCTGCGCCGGTGAGCTGCAAGGGGTGTGAGGAGCGCGCGGTTGGCTCGACCGTGATCTCAGGTGCGGCGCGTGATGCAGGGGACACAGTCCAGCCAGTGGACGTCGAAATCGACATGCCCATCGGCATGTTGCCCGAGGGGTTGGAGTTTGGGCCCGCCGAGACAAAGCCCTGGCTGCGGCATGCGGGGACGGTGGACGTCGATGATCGGTACGCCTCAGTGGTGATGATCGCCATGAAGAATCCGGATGCTCCCGCGCTCTGCAGCGGCGTCCTCGTCAGTGATCGCCTGGTCCTTACAGCAGGGAGCTGCGTGTGCATGCGGAGGCCCCCTGGCCAGGCTCTCGTAGAGGCTGAGGACTCCCGTCAGGCCTCCTCGTGTGCGAGGCGCGTGTCCATCACGACGGTTGTTCATGGTGGGCAGCCGGCGGCTCCGTGGGGGCAGAGGCAACTGCGGACCTATGAGGGGAGTGTGCGGACTCATCCTGAGATGGACCTCAGGGCAGGCCCGCTCGGTTTCAGCTCCATTCGCGCTGATCTGGCCGCCATCGTCTTGGATGAGCCGGTCAAGGAGCAACTCGCAGAGGAACTCCTGTCCGGGAGCGAGGTTCGAGCGGGCGAAGCCCTGATCATGGCTGGCTATGGACTAGATGAAGCCATGGGGGGAGAGCGGGGTGTCCGGTACTACAGAAAGAACAAGGCCACGCGGATCCCCCGGGCGGACGACGATGACAGGATTCTCTATGAGCAACAGGGAGCGTACGTCTTCAACGGCTTTGCCGGAGGACCCTGCTTCCGCGAGGTGCAAGGAGGCCGGTGGCTGGTTGGGATCGCGGTCGTTGGCTCGGCGGAGGAACTCTCTTGCACAAGCCTCCAGGTCCACCGGGAGTGGGTGCGCGGTGAGATGCAGCGCGCGATGCAATGAGGCTCTACCGAGCCGCAGGAGAAGAGGACGATGAATTCATTGAGACTGCGCGCCGTGAGCGTTGCATGGGCGGCATGGCTCATGGCGTGCGCTGGCGGTGCCGCGAACACTGCCACGAATCCAGAGTACGAGGGCACTGCGTTCGAGACAGAAGCGAGCAGGCTGACATCGGATCTCGACTTCTCTATTTCGAGAGGACAAGAGGACACCAGGAATCGTTATGAGGCTGTGTTGCAGGTTCGGAGCGAACGGGGCGCTTGTAGCGGTGTGCTCATCACGCCCCAACTGGTGCTGACGGCGGCTCACTGCGTGTGCGCACCCAAGGATCCTGAGATCCAGGTTCAGGCCATTGATGGTTCAGACTGCGCGACGAGCGCAACCGTCCTGAGAGGTCTACATGGCTCAGAGGTGCCGCCGGATGGGGGACTCCAGGGAGACAAGGGAAAGGTGCGGGTGCATCCAGGCTTCAGGGCAGAAATGGCCGGAGCAAGGCTGAAGTCGAACATTGCCGACCTTGCGGTAGTGCGGCTGGACAGGCCTGTCGAGGGAGTGAAGGTCGATTTCAAATTTCCAACGCAAGAAGTTGCCATCGATGAGCGCCTCACCCTGGTGGGTTTCGGCGAGACACGTCATCAGGGAAAGGATGAGGGCACCCGGAGAGTTGGGTACAACTCCGTCACGGACATCATTCTCTCCTCTGGAGGGACGGGCTCTTTTCTGTTCCGTGCGCCTGGAGCACATACGCACGCAGGAGACAGCGGCGGGCCTTGTTTTCGCGAGACCCCAGAGGGGCGCTGGTTGGTAGGCATCAACAGCGGCCACGCGAACAGCGGCACGGTCTCATGGTTTACGAGCACGTTCCACTTCCGGGGCTGGATCGCGGAGCAGATGCGGAAAGTGGACACGGACTGAACACGGCCGGACGTCCCGGCATGAGGAGAGCGGTCCCGCGAGCGCGTAGCCGCAGCGGGCCCCTGGGTGGATGAGTCTCCCGTCGTAGCGCAGCTCCTCGAGCGGGGGGAGCAGGGCTCCAGCGCGTACCTGTACCCGCGCCTGTTCGGGGAGTTGCGCGTCCTCATCTACAACGGCATCTGCGACATGGACTGCAACTTCATGGGGACCGATGACTGGCTGCGGCAGGTGGACTGATCCTATGGCGCGGAGTTCAAGAAGCAGCCCCGGGCGCCCTGGAAGGAAGGAGGATGGAGCCGTGGTGGGCCACGTCCGCTCGATCAGGAACCTGACCCAGCTGCTGGTGCTCGGGGCCGGTCACCTCGTGCCCATGGATCAGCCCAAGGTCGCGCTCCAGTTGCTCGATCGGTTCCTGAAGGGGCCCCCGTTAACCTCCGAGCAGGTGTAGCGCTCGGCTCCGCTCACGCCGGCCTCTTCTCCCGCGGCTCGCGGCGCGGGAGCTTGCCCACGTTCGTCTTGGGCAGCTCGGTACGGAACTGAATTCGATTCAGGGGGGACATCCGTCAGACGGCCTGCCGCGCGCGCTCCACGAGGAAGTGGGCCAGGGCGGGCCAGGCCTCGCGGAGCTTATCGGTCGAGGCCTCGCCAAACACGGTGATGGGGTCCACGTAGCGGCGCTCGCCAGTGAGCCGCTCCACGCTCCAGGACAGCAGCGCGTCCCTCAGGCCGCGCATGGGGCCACCGAGGACGTGGGTGGAGGGCCCTTCCAGCAGCGCGCGGGCCTGGGCCCAGTCCTCTCGCCGGCAGGCGATGACACCGCTGACGAGAACGATGAGGGGATCTTCAGCGTCCTCCTCTCTGGCCTCCGTGAGCCGCTTGTCCGCGATGCTCAAGGCCCCCTGAAGCGCCGAGATCAATGCGAGCCGCACGGGGATGAGCTTGCGAACCTGGGCGGGCAGCGCCTGGATTCCCAGGGCGGAGGTGAAGTCACGTTCGGCCGCATCCAGCTGCCACAACTCGAGATGACACACGCCGATGTTGAAAGGAATGATGCCCTGCCCCTGGTTCCTGAGTAGGGAGCGCGCGGCTTCGAACTTCTCGAGAGCGGAGGCGATGTGCCCTCTCGACAGGAGGGTGTTGCCGTCCATGTTGAGTTGCCACCCTTTCTGGTTGCGCTTGCCGATGACAACACCGACGACCACGGCAATCGCCACCGCGAGGAACATGGGAATCCAGCCCGACAGGTCCGGTAGCGGCTCGCCGGGTTGCCGGAAGAAGCCATAGAAAGCGACGAACAGGACAATGAGGCCCACCCACATGGCGACAAGACGCATTCCGCTTCGCATGGGCCGTCCGTACCATGGTGGGTGCGGAGCCCGCATCGTTTCTCTCTCGTTCGGGAAGGTCACTCCCAGAGCGCATGCAAGGAGTAGAGTGGGAGCATGCACATCCTTCGTGCTCTCCTCCCGTTCGTGTACTTCTTCGGCCTGATGCCCGCATTCGTAGGCCTCATCGAGCTCTCCAATCTTGCTGCCTCCTGGGGACTCAAGGCTCCGACCATTGTTGTGGTAGCCGGGGGGATCGGGCTGCTGATCCTGTGGTGCATATTGATGGTCCGGTCCGTCCACCAGGCCAACGACGCACTCCGGCAGCGGGAGATCGCCCGTGCGAACATCTCCGCGGCCTGGCAGCTCAACAGCGCCACCCCGCTGGATGTGGACCTCAAGAAGCCCACCCTGGGCAGGGTGCCGCTGGGGGGCGACATCCAGCGCCTCTCCTTCCTGGGACCCGCGGAGGATGCCGAGAGCTCGCCCGAGGGCCATCTGGGCTACGACTCCCGAGGCATCTATCTGGAGATGAGGGATGGTCAGCTCGTGGGGTTCGACCTCGATGTGGATCCCTTTCTCAAGAGTCCCGGTGCGGCCATTCTTGCTGCGGGGTTCGGCACGAAGATCCGCCCGGACGCATCGGAGGCGGAGCTCGTCGCCGTGCTGGGAGCACCCTTCTGGCGCGCGAAGGATGAAGGCTCGGTGACCCTCTTCTTCGAGCGGCTCGACGGAGAGCGATGGTTGGAGCTCAGGCTCGATTTCGATGGGACCGGGCGGCTGGAGTCCATCGCCGCGAGCGACACCCCGATGCTCGCGGAGGCCTATTGGCGCAGACGGTGGGGAGTCACCTCGGACTGGCCGCCCGGGGACGCCTCGCGCATGGCTTCGTAGGCCCGATGTCCTGCCGAAGCCCGCTCCGGTGTGCTGAGTCGTACAGGGGCGTGGCGAACGTCCAGACCGGACGCGTCGGACGTTGGGCCACGCGGCGCTCGCATGGCACCGTGCTAGTGTTTCCCGGCGATGACGGTTCCTCCTGGCACGCTCGTGGCGGGGCGCTTCTCCGTACAGCGCATGGAAGGGCATGGGGGCATGGGTCTGATCTACAAGGCCCGTGACACCGAGAGTGGGCGCACCGTGGCGCTCAAGCTGATGCACGCCACGGCGGACTCCGAGTCGGCCCGCCGCTTCGCGCGTGAGGCCCAGGTGCTCTCCAGGCTGCTCCACCCCGGCATCGTCTCCTACGTGGCCCATGGCCTGACCGATGACGGGCAGCCCTTCCTGGCCATGGAGTGGCTGGAGGGAGAGGACCTGGAGCGGCGGCTGGCTCGCCAGGCGTTGGCCTTCTCCGAGGTGCTGCTGCTGCTGCGCAGGGCGGCCGAGGTGCTCGCCGCGGCGCACGCGCAGGGCATCATCCACCGGGACATCAAGCCCTCCAACCTCTTCCTGTGCGAAGGGAAGGTGGAGACGCTGAAGCTGTTGGACTTTGGCCTGGCGCGGGCGAAGGCCTCCTCGAAGCCTCTCACCGGCAGCCGGGTGGTGCTGGGGACTCCTGGGTACATGGCCCCTGAGCAAGCCGCCAGTCAGCCAGACATCACCCCCAGCGCCGACGTCTTCTCTCTGGGCTGCGTGCTGTACGAATGCCTCATCGGCCAGGCACCCTTCCGCGCCTCGCACGTGGCGGCGATTCTGGCCAAGATTCTCTACGTCGATCCGGTGCCGCTGCGCGTCCTCCGTCCGGAGCTGCCCGTGGCGCTCCAGGGGTTGATGGACCGGATGCTGGCCAAGGACCCTGGGCAGCGGCTCACGGACGGACAGCACCTGCTGCGAGCCTTGGCGGAGCTGGGCACCTCCCACGGGGAGATCCCCCCGGCTCCGGCGGCGCTGAGGGTGGCACCGGCGCCAGGGGGGGAGCCCGACTCCGAGCAGCAGCTGGTGAGCGTCCTGCTGGCCACTCCGGAGCCACCCTCGAAGGAAGGGCTCGCGCGGACGATGGGGGCGCAGGATGCGGCCCAGGCCCGCAGGAGGCTGAAGCCGCTCCTCGAGGAGCTGCGAGCCCACGGCGCGAAGGCCTCGCTGCTGGCGAACAACTCGCTGCTGGCCACGTTCCTGCTGGAGCGGGGCACGGCCACGGATCAGGCGGCCCTGGCCGGCCACTGCGCCCTGCTCATCAAGGAGCGGTGGCCGGAGGGCCTGGTGGTGCTCACCACCGGGCTGACCTTGCGAGGCAGGCCGCAGCCCGTGGGCGAGGTGATGGACAGGGCCGGTGAGCTGCTCCGCCTGATGGAGAGCCGGCACGAGCCCACCCTGAGCCATGTGACGCTGGACGAGACGACGGCGGGGCTGCTGGAGCCCCGGTTCCAGCTCGACAAGGCCGGGCCTGGCGCCTTCCTGCTGCTGCGCGAGCACCTGGACGTGGACACGAGCCGCCCGCTGCTGGGCCGCCCCACGCCCTGCGTCGGCCGCGAGCAGGAGCTGGCGATGCTGGAGATGACCTTCCTCTCCTGCGTGGAGGACTCGGCCGCCCGCGCCGTGCTGGTGACGGCCCCCGCGGGCATCGGCAAGTCCCGCCTGCGCCACGAGTTCCTCCGGCGCCTGGAGCGGCGCGGCCCTCCTCCGCAGGTGCTGCTCGGGCGCGCGGATCCGATGACGGCGGGCTCTGCCTACGGCCTGCTGGGCCAGGCCGTGCGGCGGCTGTGCGGGGTGGTGCACGGCGAGCCGCTGGAGGCCCGGCGCGAGAAGCTGGCCCGCCGCACCTGCCGCTACCTGCTGCCCGAGCAGATGAAGGACACGGCGGAGTTCCTGGGCGAGCTGTGCGGGGTGCCCTTCGGCGTGGAGGACAGCCCGAAGCTGCGCGCGGCCCGCGAGGATCCGCGGCTGATGAGCCAGCAGGTGATGCGGGCCATGGTGTCGTTCCTTCGCGCGGAGCTGGCCCAGGGGCCGGTGCTGCTGGTGCTGGAGGATCTGCACTGGGGCGACGCACCCACGGTGCGGCTGGTGGACGAGGTGCTGGGCGCGCTGGCCGAGTGCCCGCTGGTGGTGCTGGCGCTGGCGCGGCCGGAGGTGCGGGAGCTGTTCCCCCGGCTGTGGCCCCGGTGGCTGCAAGAGGTTCCGCTGAGGGGCTTGAGCCAGAAGGCCAGCAGCCGGCTGGTGCAGGAGGTGCTGGGCCCCGGCCTCTCCCCCGCCGTGATGGAGCGGCTGGTGGAGCAGGCGGCGGGCAACGCGCTGTTCCTGGAGGAGCTGATCCGCGGCGTGGCGGAGGGGCACGGAGAGAAGACGCCGGGCACGGTGCTGGCCATGCTCCAGTCGCGCCTGCAGCGGCTGGATGTGGGGCCGCGGCGGGTGCTGCTGGCGGGGGCCATCTTCGGCCGGACCTTCTCCCAGGGTGGGGTGAAGGCGTTGGTGGATGAGGAGCTGTCCGCCGAAGAGCTGGAGCGGTGTCTGCGGCAGGTGACGGAGCTGGAGGTGGTGGAGCTCCAGGCCGACAGCCGCCCTCCCGTGAAGGCGGAGTACCGCTTCCGCCATGCGCTGGTGCGGGACGCCGCCTACAGCCTGGTGCCTGACAGGCTCAAGCCCGTGAGTCACCGCCGGGCGGGCGCATGGCTGGAGCAGGCCGGGGAGCAGGATCCGCTGGTGCTGGCCGAGCACTATCAGCTGGGGCAGGATCAGGAGAAGGCCGCCTGGTTCTTCACCCGTGCCGCCGAGCGGCTCGTCGAGCGGCAGGATCTGCAAGGGGCACAGCGGAGCTTGAAGGCCGCGCTCGCGTGCGCGCCCCAGGGTGAGCTCCTCGTCGAGCTGAGGGCCACGGAGGCGGTGACCAGCTTCTGGGCGGAGGACTTCGAGCACGCGTATGCGGTCGGCGAACGGGTACGCCCCGAGCTGCGGCCGGGGAGCACTGCCTGGGCGCGGGTGATGGGAGGGTTGATGCTGGTAGGAGCGCAGAGCGGGCGGCTGGCGGATCTGATGTTCCTGCGCCAGCTCTTCCTGGCCGCCACGCCAGACCCTGACGCTGTCCCGGTCTACACCCAGGCGGCCAGCTTCCTGAACAGCCTGCACCTGTGGTGTGGCCAGCCGGCCGAGGCGGCCGCCGTGCTCGAGCGGATGGACCAGGTGTGCTCCGCGGCGGCCGCGCGAGAGGGGATCACCCGGGGGTGGCTGTACTGCGCGCACGGGTACTTCGATCATTTTCATCTGGCCAGGCCATGGCGCGGCCGGAGCTGGGCGGAGCAGGGCACGCAGGCGTTCCTCGAGGTGAACTCGGAGAGCAACGTGACGGCGACGCAGACCCTGTGGGGGCTGACGTTGATGGCGCTGGGGGATGTGCCCACGGCGGTGGAGGTGATGCACGAAGGCCTGACGCACGCCCTGCGCGCCGCGCTGATGTACCCCATCCACTACACGCAGATGCACCTCTCCTTGGTGCTGGCGAGCAGTCGCGAGCCCGCGCACCACGAGGAGGCGCGCCAACTGAGCCTGCAAGCGCTGGAGACAGAGCGGGTGAATTTGCTGCGCCTGGGCATCGCCCACCTGGCGCTGGCGAAGCTGGCGGCACTCCAGGGGCACCTCTCCGAGGCGGAGGCCCAGGCGCGCAAGGCGTGCGAGGTGCTGGCCATGTTCGTGCCCTACCGGCTCCTGGCGCACACCACGCTGAGCGCGGTGCTGCTGGCGCAGAAGCGCGTCGCGGAGGCGCGGGCCGAGGCGGAGCAGGGTGTGAAGGCCCTGGAGCAGATGGGGGGCGCCGGAGCGATGTCGGTAGGAACGTGGCTGGCGCTGGCCGAGGCTTGCTTCGCCCAGGCAGACACGGCCGCGGGCGAGCAGGCCCTGCGCAAAGCCGTGCATTGCGCGCGCCTTCGGGCCGAGGACATTCCAGAGGACGTGGCCCGGGAGCGCTTCCTGAGCCAGGTGCCCGAGAACGCCCGTACCCGGGAGCTGGCCCGTGAGCGCTGGGGCACCGGCTGGGACAGCCCGCCCGCGGGATAGTCCGAGCCGCGGAGTCAGCTCGCGCGGCAAAAGCCGTACACCCATGCTCCCGCCGCGGCGAGCGCGGAGCATGGGGGAAGCCAGCGTGCCCACTCTGAACAGGTGGGGAGCGGGGCTCAGCCGCGCCCCTCGAAGGATGGGAGGCACGGAGCGATGAGCATCTGGAAGCGGCTTGCGGAGCGGATGCGTGGCATGTCGAGAGGCGCGGACCGGACGCCGCCCGAGGGCGACGTGGGCATGACGTACGCGGACCTCGAGCGCGACAAGGCGCGCAAGGAGGCAATGCTGTCAGGCGAGGGCTTCATCGCTGGGGCGGGAATGGGGGAGTTCCCGGCCTCGCGCACGGGCTCGGACGAGCCGGTGCGGGGCAGCGAGGACGAGACCTAGCGCGCAGGCCCAACAGGGCGAGCAGCAGCCCGGCCGCGGAGGCTCCGCCTGGCGAGCCCGCAGCGCAGTCACACCCGCCCGGAGACGGGGACGAAGGCTCCTCGCCCACGATGAGGGTGACGGTGGCGGGCGCGGAGGTGGCGACCCCATCCGAGACGGTGAAGGTGAAGGTGGTGGTACCGCGGAAGCCCTCCGGTGGCGTGTAGGCCAGCACGGGCGGC
This sequence comes from Myxococcaceae bacterium, assembly GCA_016926755.1. Classification (GTDB taxonomy): domain Bacteria; phylum Myxococcota; class Myxococcia; order Myxococcales; family Myxococcaceae; genus Hyalangium. The sequence goes on from JAFGNZ010000026.1 coordinate 11,785, forward strand.
GTACCGAGCAACGTCCCCTCCCCGGGCTGGGAGGTGAGGGTGAAGGAGAGCGCATCTCCCTCCACGTCCGAGCCGGTGAGCACCACGGCGCCCTGGCTGCCCACGGGCACCACGACGGTCTGCGCCTCGGCGACGGGCGCATCGTTCACCGGGGTCACCGCGAGGCTCACCGTGACCGGCTCGGAGGTCCGCTGCCCATCCGAGACGCTGAAGGTGAAGCCGTCCTCCCCGTGGAAGTCCGTCCCTGGCGTGTAGGTGAGCTCCGGCGGGCTCCCCGCCAGCGAGCCGTGCGCCGGGGCCGAGACGACCTGGAACGTGAGGGGCAGCCCTTCTGGATGTGCGCCGCCGAGAACCAGTGCGAGCGGCTCATCCTCCTGTGTACTCGCGGACTGCATGAAGGCCAGCGGCTGCTCCAGCGAGACGAGCCGGCCCAGCACGCGCCTCGTCCGGAGGTCCGGAGGCTCAACGAAATTGCTGTAGGCGACGAGCGACCGCGGGCTTCCGGAGGAAGCGACAGCCGGTGTCGTCTCGTCATGAGGCCCGGTCGCGAAGGGGATCTCCGAAGGACCGGCCACCCTTCCGTCTCCGCTCACCCACCGCCCGTAGACATCGTCGTTGCCCGCTCGGAAGTCTTCCCACACCACGAGGTAGCCACCGCCGACGCGAGCCACGGCGGGGGAGCGCTGCGTACTCGCTCCGGTGGAGATGGGGATGCCGCCGGGGTCCAGCACCTCCCCCGCGCCGCTCACCCTCGCCCCAACGATGTCATAAGACTCCGACCACGCGACGAAGTAGCCCACCCCATCGGACGTCACCGCGAGAGGCCCCCGCGCCGTAGGGGAGGAGGAGATGCGAATGCCGCTGGCATCCAGCACCCCTCCTCCTCCGCTCATCCGCGCGCCCCAGACGTCCCACAGAGGGGGCTTTCCGTTAATCGAAACCTCCTGCCACAGCACGAGGTAGCCCTCCCCATTGGACGCCACCGCGGGCTGCGCCTGGAGGCGGCCAGCGGTGGCGGGCGGCAAGGCGTTGCCTTCCAGCACCTTTGCGTCGCCACTCACCCGCGCCCAGCGGATGCCGCCACCCACCTCCCACGCCACGAGGTACCCCGTCCCGTTGGAAGCCACCCTGGGTAATGACGAGCGCTCGGCCCCCGCGAACAGGAGAACGCCGTCGGCATCCAGCACCTGCCCCGCACTGCTCACCCTCGCGCCATGAATAGAGTCCGGGTTGGTGCGCCCGTCTGTCCAGGCAACGAAGTAGTCCGTCCCGTCGGACGCCACCGCGGGCTCCTTCTGGCTGCCCACTGCGGTGGAGATGACGATTCCCGCGGGGTCCAGCACCTCGCCCGTCGCGCTCACCCGCGTCCCGTAGAGGTCCCAGGACTCCCCGCGCCGGTCCGTCCACACCACGAGGTAGTCCGTCCCGTTGGAGGCCATCGCCGGCTGCGCCTGGGGGTTGGCCGCCGTGGAGAGGAGGAGTCCAGGAGCATCCAACACCTCCCCCGTCTCCCCCACCCGCGCGCCGAAGACATCCTTGTCATCGAACAGGTACTCCGACCACACCAGGAAGAAGCCCGCCCCGCCGGACGCCACCCTGGGCGCCCCACCCTCCGTCCCGGCCACGAGCTCCAGCTGGCCCAGCACCGTGCCCTCCCCGTCCACCCAGGCCCCAGCCATGTCCTGCGAGCTGCCCTGATCCCTCGACCATGCGACGAGATAGCGCCCCTGCCTGGAGACCACCTCGGCAGAGAGCTCGTTCCTGGACGTGGTGGAGATGCGGAGGCCGCTGGGGTCCAGCACCTCGCCCACTCCGCTCACCCTCGCCCCGTAGATATCCGCGTCGTAGTCTTTGCCGTTCCGGACGTCGCGCCAGACGACGAGAAAGCCCGCTCCGTCGGACGCCACCGAGGGACTGTGCTGGTCCCCCACCGTGCTGGAGATGGAGATGCCGCCAGCGTCCAGCACCTGCCCTTCCCGGCTCACCCTCGCGCCTTGGATGTCTCGCATGAAGCTCGACGAGCCACTCCAGACATCCCACACGACGAGGTAGTCCGTCCCGTTGAACGCCACCGAGGGATTGCCTCCGTAGCCTGATGCGGTGGAGAGGGCGAGGGCCGGGGTGTCCAGCACCTGCCCCGCACTGCTCACCCGCGTGCCTCGGATGTGCACTTCGCCCACCCCCACGTCCGTCCACACCACGAGGTAGCCCGTCCCGTCGGAAACCACCGCGGGCTGGTACTGGGTCCCCTCTTGGGTGGAGAGGGCAAGGGGCTCGGTGTCCAGCACCTGCCCCGCACTGCTCACCCGCGCCCCACGGAGGTCCGCTCCCCCTGGCTGCTGCTCCGTCCACACCACGAGGTAGTCCGTCCCGTTGGACGCCACCACGGGGGAGCCCAGGTCTCCCGCCCCGGTGGAGATGGCGAAGGTCCCGGTGTCCAGCACCTGCCCCGCACTGCTCACGCGCACCCCACGGATATCCACTCCCCCTGGCTGCTGGTCCATCCACACCACGAGGTAGTCCGTTCCGTTGGAGGCCACCTCGGGATTGAGCTGATCGCCGTAGGCAGGCGCGCCAGGCACGGGCTCATCCATTCCGAGCTCCGGTGACACCACCGGGTCCAGCACCGCCGGCCAGGACGATGCGACCAGCACCTGCCGCGGTACCCGCCCTGGGGCCTCCACCCTGCCCGGCGATTCCTCACGGCGACAGCCCCCCACGGACCACACCAGCAGCAGACACAGCCACACGGAACTTCGCTGGCTCGCTCGGAAAAGCAACGTCCACCCCCTAGGGTTCGAGAACCTTCCTGGACCCGGAACCACTCCTCGCGAGTGCAAGCAGGTGGCCAGCCTTCCTCGAGCGACAGTCCCTCCCGCTGGCGCTCGAACGCCGCGGGTCTCGGGCCTTGGCTGAAGCAGGAACGAGGGTGACGGATATTCGAGGTGCCCTGACTCGTGTGTCATTCGCGAGGTGCCGGCGGAAGGGCACAGCCCACAGCTCGCGGCCGGTGCTCCCGTCGTTCGCGGTGAAGAAGGCGTCCCAGCCGGAGGCGATGAAGCCGCTCAAGCATGGGAGGGCTGGTGGAACCCGTGCGCACACGAGGGAGTCTTCCTGTGCTTCCCCAGCCGCGCGTAGAAGCTCCCCAAGCTCCGAGCGTTCATCGACGCGGTCCGCTCCGTCACCCGCAGACCGGAGTCACCTTCGGGCTGATGTCGCACCCCGTGTCATCAGTGGCGTTGCAGCTCGCATCAATGCCGCAGCTGCCGAAGCCGCGCAGCTGGATGATGCCCACGGCCCCACCGCCCCCTGGTCAGGGCAGTGAGCGGATCAGAGGGAGGTGAACCCCTCGCGGAGGTGTCCACCGCGGGAGCGGACCAGGCGCCGGAGGACGCCACTCGCGCCCTCGGCCAGCGCCACCAGCGCCATCACCGCGAGGACGAGGGTCAGCGCACGCTCCGAGAGGAACAGCGAGAGCGCGATGTGGAGGAGCTTGCCGATCCCTCCCGCTCCGACGATGCCGAGCACCGCGGAGGCGCGCACGTTCACCTCGAAGCGGTAGAGCGTATACGCGAGCAGCTGCGGGGCAGCCTGCGGGAGGATCGAGTGGACGAACGTGGCGAGCCGGCTGGCGCCACCGCCGAGCGCGGCCTCCACCGGGCCTCGCGGCACCTCCTCGAACGCCTCGGCATAGAGGCGGCCGAGGACGCCCGCGGTGTGGATCGCGAGGGCCAGCGCGCCAGCGAAGGGCCCGAGGCCCACCGCGAGGATGAAGACGAGCGCCCAGAGCACCTCGGGGAGCGTGCGCCCGAAGACGATGGTGGCGCGAGCCAGGGCATGGAGCGCGCCACGGATGAGCCGGGCAAGTCCCCGGGGCCGGAGGAGCTCGCCGGCACGGTCGGCGACGAAGAGCTCCCGAGAGGCAGGCAGGGAGAGCAGCAACGCCGCGCCTGCCGCGAGCGCCGTACCGAAGATGGCGATCGCCAGCGTCTCGGCGAGGGCTGGCAGGAGCGCGCCGAGCAGCCCTGGCGTCACCTCCGGCGGCCAGGCATCGGCGGCGAAGGCGGCAATGCCCGCCCGGGCCTCCGCGCCGAAGAGCGCGACAGGCGAGAGCTCGAGGGAGGCGGCGCCCCACGCGGCGAGGCCGGCCCAGGCGAGCGCCGAGCCAGCCAGCACCGGGCCGGGCACACCGCTGGCGAGGCGAGCGCGTAGCCTCCGGGAGAGCTGGTCAACGCCGGTGACGAGGAGGAAGAGCAGCAAGACCAGCGTCGCCACCTCGTCATAGGCGAACATGGTGAGCGAGAGCTGGAGCTGCTGGCCGAGCCCTCCGGCGCCGACCAGCCCAAGCACGGCGGAGGCCCGGAGCGCGCAGTCGAAGCGGTAGAGCGTGTAGCTCGCCACGAGAGGCATGGCCTCGGGCAGCACCGCGAGCCGGAAGGCCTGCGCCGGCGTGGCGCCCGCCGCCCGGAGCGCCACCACCGCGGTGCCGGGCGTGGACTCGTAGATCTCCGAGAAGACCTTGCCCAGCACCCCACCGAAGGAGAGCCCGAGCGCGAACACGCCGGGCAGCGGCCCGAGCCCCACGGCCCGCACCGCGAGGAGCGCCCAGATCAGATCCGGCACTGACCGCATCACGTTGAGGAGGAGCCGCGCCAGGCTCCGCGCCGCGAGCGCGAACCATCGCCCTGGGCCCCGGGCCTTGCTCTCGCCGCCACCCAGCGCCTCGAGGTCCGCGGCCGCGATGGAGAGAGGGAACCCCAGGGCGAACGCGAGCGTGAGGCCGCACACGGCGATGGCCACCGTCTCGAGGAGCGGCCGCACCAGCGAGCCGAGAAAGGCCGGGCTGAGCGCGGGCCGGAGGAAGCCCGTGGCGAAGTCAGCCATCGCCGCCCGCGCCTCGGCTCCGAAGAGCACCGCGGGCCGCGCCTCGGCCTGGTACGCGCTCCAGGCGATCGCCCCCATCACCGCCGCGAGCGCGAGCCAGGACGAGGTGCGCAGGCCCGGTCGCGGCGGGAGCGCGAGCGCCGCCGGTGGTGGCTGCCCGTCGCCGAGGGCCAGGGGGCTCACCTAGGACGCCTCGCCGACGGCCAGCGCCCGCGACGCGGAGAGCGCCCGGAGCACATTCAGGAAGGCTGACGCCTCCGGCGTGAGCGCCTCGCCCGCCCGCCACGCCACGAAGAGCTCGCGGCGGATGGAGAGCTCGAGCCGCAGCTCCACGAGCTTGCCCGAGGAGAGCTCGGCGGCGACGCTCGCCTGGGAGAAGAAGGCGCACCCGAGCCCCTCGGCCACCGCGGCCCGGAGCGCGTGGGCACCATCCACCTCGGCGACGATCACCTCCTCCCGGAGCGGCGTTCCGGCCCGGGCGAAGCATGCCTCGACCAGCTCACGGGTGGCCGAGCCCCTCGGCCGCTCTACCCTGGGCAGCGCGGACACCTCCGCCAACGAGAGGGAACGCCGCGACACCGCGCGCAGGTGGGGCGAGGCCACGAGCACGATGACGTCTTCGGCGATGGGCTCCCAGCCGAGCTTCTCCCCCTCCGGCTGGAGACCTACCAGCGCCAGCTCGATGCGCCCCTGGGCGAGCGCGTCGAGCTGCTCGACCGTGGGCCCCCCGCGCACGCCCACGCGGATCGCAGGCTGCTCCTTCCGGAACGCGGCCAGCGCCCGCGGCACGAGCGCCTCGAGGGGAGCGCTCGCGGCGCCAATGGTGAGCCCCCCGGCCGGGAGCGGCACCGCGGCGACTGAGGGGGGCGCGCGCGGCACCTGCCCGACCGCGCGCGGCGAGGCGTACAGCGCGCGGATGTGCTCACGTGAGACGCCGGCGGCCTTCACATCGAAGGCGATCTTGCCCTCGCGCAGCCCGACGACCCGCGGGAAGTGCCGGAGCACCACGTCGAGATCATGGGAGGTGAGACAGAAGGTGATCCCCTCGTCGGCGAAGGAGAGGAGCAGCTCGAGGAGCTCCTCGGCACGTGTCGGATCCAGCGCGGCGAGGGGCTCGTCAGCGACGAGCACGTCCGGTCGCTGGTAGACGGCGCGCGCAATGGCGACCCGCTGCTGCTGGCCACCGGAGAGCCTGTCCGCGCGCTCGTAGAGCTTCTCGGCGAGGCCCACTCGGGCCAGGAGCGCATGGATCTCCTCCCGCTCGGCGCGGCTCGCCACGGGCCACAGGGTCCGCAGCAGGCCCCAGCTCCCCACGCGGCCGGCACGGACATTGTCGAGGACCGACAGCTGCGGGACGAGGAGGTATTGCTGGTAGATGGTGCCAATCCGCCGGCGGACCGCGCGCAGCTCTCCCTCGCCAAGGGTGGCGACATCGCGTCCCTCGAACCGCACCGCGCCCGAGCTGGGGGCCGCGCTCGTGTTGAGCAGGCGCAGCAGCGTGGACTTGCCCGCCCCGCTTGGGCCAAGGAACGCGACGTGCTCCCCCGCGCGCAGGGCGAGATCCACGCCGTCGAGCGCGGTGATGCCCGGGTAGCGCTTCGCGGCGGCGATGAGTTCGAGGAGGGGGGGCGCCACGGAGGCTCGACTTTACAGTAAGAAGGCCGGCGGGATTAAGCCCCCGCCCCAAAGGAGTCCCCATGCGCCGCCTTGCCGCCTTGCTGCTCGGCACCCTCCTCCCCCTGGCCACCTATGCCGGAGACCGGCCCATCCTCCGAGTCTCTGCCATCCCCGATGAGACGCCCACCGAGCTGCAACGGAAGTTCCAGCCGCTGGGCACCTACCTCGAGAAGGCGCTGGGCATGGAGGTGAAGTTCATCCCGGTGACCGACTATGCGGCGACGGTCGAGGGCCTCGCCGGCAAGCACCTCGACCTGGTGTGGTTCGGCGGCTTTACCTTCGTCCAGGCCCGCCGCAAGACGGGCAACGCCCTCCCCATCGTGCAGCGCGAGGAGGACGCCGCCTTCCACTCGAAGATCATCGTGGGGGCGGACAAGAAGATCGCGTCGCTCGCCGAGCTGAAGGGGAAGACCTTCGCCTTCGGCAGTGTGAGCTCCACCTCCGGCCACCTCATGCCCCGCTACTTCATGCTCCAGGCGGGGATCGATCCCGACAAGGAGCTGACCCGGGTCGCCTTCAGCGGCGCCCACGACGCCACCGCGAAGTGGGTCGAGGCCGGCAAGGTCGACGCCGGGGCGCTGAACGAGTCCGTGTGGCAGAAGCTCCTCGATGAGAAGAAGGTGGATCCCGCCAAGGTGAAGGTCATCTACACCACGCCCGCGTACTTCGATTACAGCTGGACCGTCCGCGGCGACCTCGATCCCAAGCTCATCGAGCGAATCAAGCAGGCCTTCCTCTCCCTCGATCCGGCCAGGCCCGAGCACAAGTCCATTCTCGAACTGCAGCGCGCGAAGCGCTTCATCGAGACCCGGCCGGAGAACTACCGGGGCATCGAGGAGGCCGCCGAAAAGGCGGGCCTCTTCAAGCCAGCGGCCTCGAAGTAGCGGCGGGCGGGGCGCTGCCTCCGCGCCAGGAACAGCGCCTCAGGATTGCCGGCCGTGCGCCAGTTCATGCATGATGGCGCCATGGATGAACAACTGAGCCCGAAGCGACTGACCGAGCTGGCCAACTGCGCAGGTTGAGCAGCGAAGATCCGCCCCGCGGATCTGGCGCAGGTCCTGCGCCAACTGAAGAAAGTCAAGGTACCCCAGGCCCTGGTGGGCTTCTCCACCAGTGATGATGCCGCCGTCTACCGCCTCACGTCCAAGCTGGCCGTGGTGGAGACGGTGGACTTCTTCCCACCGGTGGTGGACGACCCGTTCCAGTTCGGGGCCATCGCCGCGGCCAACGCGCTCTCGGACATCTACGCCATGGGCGCCCGGCCGCTGTTCGCGCTCAACCTGGTGGGCTTCCCCAAGGAGCTGCCGCTCTCCATCCTCTCGAAGATCCTCGCGGGCGGGCAGTCCAAGGCGGACGAGGCGGGCATCCCCATCCTCGGCGGCCACAGCGTGCAGGATCCCGAGCCCAAGTACGGCATGGCCGTCACCGGCGTGGTGCACCCGAAGAAGGTGCTCTCCAACGCGGGCGCGAAGCCGGGAGACGTGCTCCTGCTCACCAAGCCGCTGGGCTCGGGCATCGCCACCACCGCCATCAAGCGAGGCGTGGCCTCCACGGCGCTGATGAAGCGGGCCATGGCCGTCATGGCCACGCTCAACCGCACCTCGGGAGAGGTGTTCTCCTCCGGGAAGTTCAAGGTGAACGCGCTCACGGACGTGACGGGCTTCGGCCTGCTGGGGCACCTGCTGGAGATGATGAAGGGCTCGAAGACGCGCGCACGGCTGGCGCTGGAGCGCATCCCCATCATCCAGGAGGTGCCCGCGCTCGCCGAGCAAGGGGTGGTGCCCGGTGGCTCGAAGGCCAACCTCGCCCACGTCAGCAAGCACGTGCGCTTCCCCAAGGAGCTGCCCGAGCACATCCGCTGGGTGCTGGCGGACGCCCAGACCAACGGCGGGATGCTGGCCTGCGTACCCGCCCGGGAGGTGCGCAAGGCGCTCACCGCGCTGGAGAAGGCCCGGGTGGAGACCGCCATCATCGGCGAGGTGGTCGCGGGCCGTCCGGGGATTGAGGTAGTGGGCTGACCGTGACGCGGACGTTGCTTGACGAGGAGCGCCAGCTCTACGAGCCGTAGAGCGGCGCTCGGCGTCACCCTTCGCTACGGCTGCGCCGGCTTCTCCTTGCTGATGTACACCGCCGGCACCAGGGCGCCGTGCAGCATCTGCGGCCAGCTGGCCACGCCGAATTTGTTGGCCTTGAAGAGCTCCCCCTTCACCCACGGCTTCACGAGCTGGGTGACCACGGGATGCCAGAGGAACACCGCGCCCACATCCTGGACGAGGAGCTCCTCTGCCTTCTGGTAGAGCCCGCAGCGGGCGGCGTCGTCCCCACCCGCGTTCGCCTTGTCGACCAGCTGGTCGAACTCGGCGTTGGACCACGGGTGGCGGCCGCCGCTGCGGTACACGCTGAGGAAGTTGCTCCCGTCGTAGTAGTCGAACGCCCAGCCGATCAGCACCAGCGGCAGCTCGTACTTCTTCAGCCGGTCCATGAACACCTTGCGGTCCAGGATCTGGATGCCGACCTCGATGCCGAGGTTCTTCTTCAGCATCGCGCGGATCTCCTCCGCCGCGGCCTTGATGGTCGGCGACGGCGCGCGCAGGAAGAGCTCATACTTGGGGAAGCCCTTTCCGCCCGGGAAGCCAGCCTCGGCGAGCAGCTTGCGCGCCTGCTCGGGATCGAAGCCCTGCATCCCCTCGAGCCGCTCGGGTTTGGCGCAGTGGAAGCCCGGCGGCACGAAGCCGCTCGCCGCCACCGCGGTGCCGCGCATCGTCGTGTCGATGAGCGCCTGCTTGTCGATCGCCAGCGCGAAGGCCTTGCGCACCCGCGCATCCTTGAAGGCGGTGTCCGCGCCGCCGAAGTCGAGCTCCCAGCTCATGAAGTCCGGCCAGCGGAAGCGCTGGCTGTCCTTGAGCTGCGCATCCCCCTCGAGCTTCGCGATGTCGGCGCTGGTGAACAAGCCCTCGTACGGCCAGGGGATGGCGTCAATCTCCCCAGCGGTGTAGGCCGGCAACAGGCTCTCGTCCCGCGAGAGCTTGTAGATGATGCGCTCGAGGTACGGCTTGCGGACGCCGCGATACTTGGGGTTCGCGACGTAGACCAGCTCCTTGCCGGGCTCCCACTTGACGAGCTTGAACGGGCCCGCCGAGACCGCGGTCTCCGGAGAGGAGGACCAGGCGTCGCCGAGCTTGCTCACCACGTGCTTGGGCACGACGTAGAGGTCGGCCAGCAGCATCGCCAGGAACGGCGTCGGGTCGGTGGTGGTGATCCGCAGCGTCGTCGGGTTCACCGCCTTCACCCCGATGTCGTCGAGCTTCGCCTTGCCCTCGTTCGCCGCCTGCAGGTTCTTGATCGCACCGAAGTACCAGGGCGCCTCGTGGCCTGTCTCCGGGTTGGCGAGCCGCTTGATCGTGAACTCGAAGTCATGCGCGGTGAGCGGCTTCCCATCGGACCACTGGAGCCCCTTGCGCAGGGTGAACGTCCAGGTGCGGCCGTCCTCGGAGACCGTCCAGCGCTCGGCGGCGAGCGGGCGGACCTCATAGTCGCCGTTCAGCTCCACCAGCGGCTCGCTCTGCAGCGAGGGGTGCCAGGCGCTCTTCCAGATGGTCTTGCTCCAGTCGACGTACACCCCCTGATCGCCCTCGGAGAAGCGCGGCGGCAGCGTGAGCACCTGCTGCTGCGCGGGAGCGGCGTCCGCCGGCAGCTTCACCCCCACCGAGTTGACGTTCTTCGGGCCGGCCAACGCCGGCGCCGCCACAAGCAGGCCAACCAACCACACCAGGGATAGGCGCCTCATTTGCTCTCTGCCACCTTTCTCGGATTCCCACGCGGGATAGCCACACGAGCACCTGGACCGCCGGTGCCCCGTCAATACTGATACGAGAGGACGAACGCGAACGACCGATCGTAGATGATGGTGTCCGTGGAGACGCGCGGGTCCTTCCGGTGCCACTCGTCGTACTCGACGTGCAGTCCGACGCCGTTGCCGAACGAGTAGCTGAGGCCCGGCTGGAGCATGAGCTCGGTCACGTCTGGCTCAGCGTGGTACACCACGTAGTTGGTGTTGAAGCGGACCGACACGTTCCCGAACGTCGCGCGCGCGCCGGCCAGGAAGTAATCCGCCTTGCGGACCGCGCTGCCCTGCTGGTGCGCGTACTCGAAGAACGCGTTCAGCTGGGGTGCCACGTCGCCAGTCGTCAGCGAGAGATCCGCCTCGTACTGGAGGACACCCCCTCCGTGCGAGTACGCATCCGCCAACGACTCGCGGCGGACGCGCGCCGTCATCGCGGACACCCCCAGCTCCACCCGGTATGGCCCGGACACCCCCAGGCTCCCGACAACCCGGCCGTTGGCGATGTTCCTCAGCGCGCCAATCCGCGCGCCGCTCGAGTCAAGCTGGCCCTCCGGATTCGGGCTGTAGATGGAGAGGTTCGACGCGTCGCCCACCGGGCGATCGCCAATCGTGCGCCCGTAGTCGAAGCCCCCGTTGATGCCATCCGACTGGGCAAAGAACTGGAGCGCGTACATGAGCCGCACCGGGCCAACGTCGAGCCGCGACTCCTCGAGGCTCAAGCCGTAGTCGGGGTTGAGCTGCATCCCATCGAAGAAGATGATGGTTCCGAAGTACGACTCATCCCAGAAGATGCCGAACTGGCGATACACCTTGCCCGCCTTGAACGTCATGGAGGGGCGCGCCTTGTATGCAGCGTAGATCTCCTGGAACCACACGTTGGAGGAAAAGAAGCTCCGCAGATACGTGTTCGGCGCGCCTGGGGAGGTGTGACCGCCATCGCGCAGACGGATCTCCGTGTGGCCCGCGAAGTCCCCCCACTGCTTGTCCAGCTTCAGGGACATGATCTCGAGGCGGCTCGCGCCCTCCAGGCTCCCGCCGGCGACGATCGTCTCACGATCGATCGGCTGGTGATAGAGGAGGTACACGCCCGCGCGGATCTGGAACGGCAACCCGACGAGCGGCGGCTCCGCCATGTCGGGGCCAGGCTCGGGCTTGCCGGGCACGGGGGCCGGCTCCTGGGAAGGCGGTACCTCGCCCGCCCTCGGCGTCTCCGGCGTGGGCTCCGGCGTGGAAGCCGGCGTCGGAGGCGCACCACCAGGCCCTGTCCCCTGAGCGCCGGCCCCCTCCTGTGCGAGCACGACGACAGGAGACGTGAGGGCCAGCGTGACGAGCATGCACACGACAGCTCGGACTGGAGTGGGACTCTTCATTGCGGAGGAACCTCTCGTTGAAGGCCGGTGGCCAGCCGTTCAACCACCGGCGGCAGCGTGGCATGTGACACAGGTGTTCGCCAACTCCAAGGGGTTGAGCTTATGAGCAGGCGCGTCATACGGCGCCATCCCCGCGTGACACTGGCTGCACTGGCGGTCATCCCGGAGTACGCCGGCGTGGGAACTCTCGAAGTGGCGGTACCCGGGGCGCTTCAGCGTGACCAGCCGAGGGAGCTCATGGCAGCCGGCGCATGGAACCGTCTGGGGGGCCCCTGGCGGCTTCGGCGCCTCGAGGGGCCGGTCGAGCCGCGCGGTACGCTGGATGGTGAGATCCGCCACCACGGACCGAGCCGCGCTCCTCCCAGTGAGGATCGCCGCGCCGAGGAACGTCCCCTCCAGTGAGGCCTTCCCGTTCACCAGCGCGAACCCGGTGAGCTCTCCCGCGGCGTAGAGGCCTGGGATGGTCCCCTCCCTCCGGTGACGCACGCGGCAGCCCTCGTCCACCGCCACTCCGCCCATGCTCTTGCGCGTCACGGGGAAATGCTGCACCGCATAAAAGGGAGGCTGTGCGAGCTGCTGGGGCGAATACGGCCGTGGCGAGCGCGAGTGCGGGCCAAAGCGGTTGAACTCGGTGTCCTCGCCCTTCTCGATCATCTCGTTGTAGCGGCGCACCGTCTCCAGCAGGGCCTCCTCCGGGAGCCCGATGGCCGCGGCAAGCTCGGGGAGGCTCCTCGCCTGGGCCGCGAGCCGCGGATTCTCGAGGATCCGCTTGCTGATCGCGCCCGGCTCCGCCCACTCCGTCCCAGACACCCAGAAGTCCTTCTTCAGCGACTCGTCGAAGATCTCCCAGTACGTCTGCGGCTGCTGCTTGAGCAGCGCCGCGAGCGCCACGTTCGCCGCCTCGGACTCGTTCACGAAGCGGCGGCCCGCCGCGTTCACCCAGATGGCGGAGCGGTTCCTCGCGTTGAGCCCACGCCGCTTCTCGGGATCTCGCGGATCCGGGAGCCCGGTCGCGTAGTTCCACTGGTGCTCGAGGTTCCTCAGGAAGCCGCCCACGCGGGTGGCGAGCGCGTGCCCCGAGCCGGTCGCGTTCCGGCCCGCCCCCACGAGGAGGCGCTCCGGCGCCGGCAGGTCCACCGGCCAGTGCTCGCGCACCATGTCGAGGTTGCTCTGGAAGCCGCCGGTGGCGAGGAGGACCGCGCGCGCGCGCAGCTCGAAGGCTTCGCCCGTGCGCAGCCGCGTCCCGCGGACCCCGACGATGCGGCTCCCATCCTGGAGCAGATCGTCCACCCGCGTGTTCCACTCGAACCGGATGCCCGGGTGCAGGGTACAGGCCCGGAACAGCGGGAGCACCAGCCCGAGCCCGCGGCCCTTCGTCTCGTGCATCCGCGGCACGCTGTTCCCGGGCGGCTTGTTCAGCTTCTCGAACGTGACGCCAAGGCCCGTCATCCAGTCGTAGATCTCCGTCCGGGACTCCCGCGCGTAGCGGCGCGCCCACGAGCGGTCCACATCCTCGCCCCCCCAGCGCACGAAGTCCTCGTACGCCAGCTCCGGCGAGTCCGTCACGCCGCTCGCGCGCTGGAGAGGAGTGTCGACGATGTTCACCTCGCCGGACGCCATCACCGCATGGCCCCCGAAGACGGACCACATGTCGACCACCACCACCCGCGCGCCAGCGGTGGCGGCCTCGAGCGCGGCGGAGAGTCCGGCGATCCCGGAGCCCACCACGACCAGATCCGCCTCCACCGAGGCGGGGCTCGCGTCCCGAGAGGCGCCAGTGTCGGGGGCGGTCTCTGCGCCGGAGGGCGCCTCCGTGGCCACGGACTGGCGCGATCCGGTGACGCACGCTCCAGCGGCGAAGAGAATCGCCACGGGGAGTATCAGGAGCGCTCCGAGCACCGCCAGCGCCTGCGTCCCAGCGCGCCTCGAGCTCATCCCCCCGCCCCTGGGACAGCGGCGCCCACGTCCGACTTGTACAGGGCTTCGATCCGCGTCGCGTACGTCTTCACGATCTCCAGACGGTTGCGCCGCACCTTCCCCTGCCCCGCCGGTGAGTAGAGCTTCTCCGCCATCGGCCTCTCGAACAGCGCGAACCGGCGGATGCGCTCGTTGGACTCGAGCTCCGAGTTCAGCCTCGCCAGGTCCTCGCCAGCCTTCGCATACAGCTCCAGCGCCCTGTCCGCCGGCAGGTAGCCATCCGCCTCCGACGAAGTGCCGTTGCCGTCCACCACCACCAGCGCGGCGACGTACGGACGCTGATCTCCCACGAGCGCCGCCTGCTTCACCCACCCGACGCGCTCGAGCCGCTCCTCGATGCGCGCCGGGTGGATGTTCGAGCCGTCATAGGTGTTGAACACGTCCTTCTTGCGCCCGAGGATCCGCAGGCAGCGATCCGGAGTGATCTCCGCATAGTCGCCCGTCTTGTAGAACCCGTCCGGGGTGAAGGCATTCTTCGTCTGCTCCGGCTCTCCGTAGTACCCGAGCATCAACACCGGGGTCTTCACCAGCAGCTCCCCGTCCTCGGCAATCCTCGCCTCGACGTCCGGGAGCACCTGGCCGACGACGCCCTCGCGCCAGTGGCCGCGGCGGGTGAGCGAGACGATCGACATCTCGCTCCCGCTATAGCCCTCGATGATGTCGACGCCCTGCCCTCTCACGTAGTGGAGCAGCTTCGGATCCGGCGGCGCGCCGCCCACCGTCATCGACTGCGCGCCCGGCCCGAAGAGCGGAGGCGTCGGATCGCCGCCCGTCCTCTCCAGGTGGTGTTGGTACAGCTCGCGCAGCACGCGCGGCGCCATTTGGAGATAGGTCGGATCCAGCTTCCGGATCTCGTCCAGAGAGGCCCGGGTATCCACCTCATTGGGGATGGAGAGCTGCGCCGCCATCCACAGCGCGGCGCCGAGGATGTTGTGCCCCATCCCGTGCGTGAGCGGACAGATGAGGAGCACGCGCTGTTGCGGCTCCTGCTCCGGCGTGTAGTCCAGCATCTTGTACTTGCCGACGCGGACGAAGGTGCGGTGGTTCCGGAGCACCAGCTTCGGCCGCCCGGTGCTCCCCGAGGTCGGCTGGATCATGTACGGCGCATCGCCGTCATGCTGAGCCCCGAAGCGGGATAGGAGCTCCCACGCGCGCTCCGCCGGCATCCGCGGCGTGGAGTCCAGCCAGCGCACCGCGTCGGAGCCACCACCGTACGCCATCGGGCGGACCCCCGCCGCGACCAGCTTCGGCGCGAGCTCCGCGGAGGTGAACACCGCCTTCGCCTGCACCTGATCGACCAGGTCCTTCACGGCCTCCACCGAGAACACCGGCGCGAGCGGCACCGGGATGATCTCGGCGTGCGCACAGGCCAACATGAACCACGTCGAGGGCGCGACCGCGTCGAGGTAGCAGACGACACGGTCGCCGGCCTTCACGCCCGCCCCATCGAGCGCCTCCACCGTCTGGGCGATGATCGATGAGGCCTCGCGGTACGAGAGGACGTACTCATTCGAGCCCACCAGGTAGTGCATGAACCGGCGCTCCGGAAACCGCTGGAGCGACTGGCGGAAGACCCCGTCGACGGTGCCTTCCCACATCCGCTCTCCACCTCGCGCGGGCTGAGGCTTGGGCTCGCGGAGCTCGGCGGCCCACGCGAGGACGCGCTCCTCTTCTACGGCTTCCTTCCGCTGGCCCGCGTCCTTGATGCGCTCGAGCAGCTCGCGCTGGGCCTCCTCGCCAAGCTCGATGCGCTCGCGCTCGAGGAGGTAGCGCAGGCCGGAGAGCCCGGAGTGCTTGCCAAAGATGATGCGGTGCTGGCGGCCCACCACCGCCGGTGGGAACGGCTCGTAGGTGACCGGGTTGGCGAGCACGCCGGCCACATGGATGCCCGACTCGTGGCTGAAGACGTTCTCGCCGACGATCGGGCGGTTGGGTGGGATGGCGATCCCGGAGCATCGCGAGACCAGCGCCGAGAGCCGTGGCAGCAGGCTCAGGTCCATGTTCTCGGCGCGCCCATATTTCACGCGAAGGGCCACCACCACCTCTTCGAGCGGCGTGTTCCCCGCGCGCTCGCCAAGGCCACCGGCCGCCACGTCCGCCGAGTCCGCGCCCGCCTCCAGCGCCATCAGCGTGTTCGCGGTGCCCATGCCCAGGTCGTCGTGGAAGTGGGCGTTGAGCTTCACCTTCACGAATGGGCGGAGCATCTCGAACAGCTTCCGCGTGGAGGAGGGCGTGAGCACGCCGACCGTGTCGCAGATGCGGATGCACTCCGCCCCCAGGTCCTGGGCCTCGGTGATGAAGCGCAGGAGCCGCTCCGGTGGGGTGCGCGTCCCGTCCTCGACGGCGAAGGCGACCCGGAGCCCCAGCTGTCTCCCCAGGGGCAGCACCTCCTGGAGCTGCTTCAGGTACTCATCCTCCGTCATCTTGAGCTTGTCGCGGAGGTGCCAGTCGGAGAGCGACGCGAAGCAGAGCACCCATTGCACGCCGGTGCTGGCCGCGGCCTCGAAGTCCTTGCGCACGAGCCGCGCGGTCACCCCGAGCTGGGCCTTGAGCCCCATGCGAACGACGGAGCGGACCGTCTCCGCCTCATAGGCGGAGACCGCGGGGTACCCCACGTTGATGGCGCTCATCCCGAGCCGGTCGAGCAGCGCGGCGATCTCCTGCTTCTCCTCTCGTGTGAACGCCACGCGCGGCGTCTGCTCGCCGTCACGAAGCGTCTGGTCCCATAACTCGATCGGCTGCTCGATACGCGGCAGCGAGAGGAGAGAAGTCAGCACGTTCGCGGGAGCGATCTCGGCCTTGCTCATGGCAAACCTGGGGGCTCGGGGGAGGTGCCGGAGCTGTGTCCGGCACAAGCGACCAGAGCATACCCGAACTCCGCCCGCCGCTCAGCGCCCTGATGCCAGGGAGACGACCTCGCGAACGCTCCGCGCGACTTCGAGCGTCTCGACCCACCCCAGGAGCCGCCTCGCCGGCTCGGCGGGGAGCGCGAAGGCGGCGCAGTCCAGGAACTTCGTCCGGAGCTCGTCGGGGGTGATCCCATTCACCAGCTCCGGCGGGCGACTGGCGCCGCGCTCCAGCGTGCGGCCGTCCTTCAGCACGAGGCGCACGCCGGTGGAGCGCTCGGCCCAGCTCGGGCGCCCCTCGTGCCCCGGGTTCCGCGTCATGGTGACACGCCGGAGGAGCTCCTGTGCCTCCGGCCTGAGCACCTGCGAGTCCTCGAAGGTGCTCAGGTGGATGCGCCGATCCAGCAGGGCGGCGGCCATCACATAGGGCATGCTGAACTTGCCCTCGCCGCCGGTGGTCGGAATGTCATAGATGAGCGAGCGCGGCGGATCGAAGTCCACGAGGACGTGCACGCGGTCGACCTGAGCCGTCTCCACGCGCTCGTCCTCCAGGAGCGAGAAGAGCACGTCGAGCGTCAGGTGCGTGCTCGCGCAGCAAGGGTATTTCTTGATCTGCAGCCCCTCGTCCACCAGGTAGTACCGGCTGCCGAGCCCCGCGGTGAGCTTCGACGGCTCGTAGTCGGCCCCCCCGGAGAACGCGTGCAGGAAGCCGAAGCGCCCCTCGAGCCCCTCGGTGCTGGCGGTGAACCCCGCCTTCACGAGCCGCGCCGAGGTGACGCCGCTCCGGCACGCGAGGCCGGCGTGCAGGGATTTGGTCATCGTCCCGAAGTTCTGGCGCAGGCCACACGCCTGCGAGGCGGCGAGCGAGAGCGCCATCGCGGTCTGCTCGGCGTCGAGCCGCAGGAGCCGCGAAGAGGCAGCGGCCGCGGCGACCGCCCCGATGGGCGCGGTGGGGTGCCAGCCGAGCTTGTCCGCGTACGCGACGCTGAGCGCGGCTCCGATGCGGCACGCCACCTCGAACCCCACCATGTACGCGAGCACCACGTCGCGGCCCGGGAGCTCCTCTTCCTCGGCGAGCGCCAGCGCCGTGGGGACCAGCACCACGCTGGGGTGGCCCTTGATGGATGAGTTGATGTCGTCGTAGGCGAGCGAGTGCGCCATCGCCGCGTTCATCAGCGCGGCGGCCGGCGCGCTGGTCCGAAGCCCGCGGCCGAGCACGGTGGCCTTCGGCGCTCCGCCAGTCTCGCCCGTGAAGTCGGCGAGGATGTCGGCGATGGGCTGGGCCGAACCGGCCAGCGTGCACCCAACGCAATCCACGATGCCCCTCTTCGCCGTGGCGATGGCCGCCTCGGGGAACTCCTCCCACCGCGCGGAGGCGATCCAGGTGGCCAGCTCGAGCGTCAGCTTCGGGAGCGTTGGGGTCGACATGCGGGGAAGCCAGAGGGCAACGGTAGTTCACGCGCGCGCCAGGCCACAAGGCGGGCTTTGTGCCGCGGGCCCCCGCGCGGGATACTTCACCCGATGAGCGAGGACACGCGCTGGGAACAACTCGAGGCGGCGGGCTTCAACGTGCTCAACCTCGAGCCGACGCAGATCGACGTCGATCTCCTCTCCGACGTCCCGCGGAGCGCATACGTCCCGGAGGTGCGGACCGCCTCCGTTGCCGCCGTGGAGCGCGATGGCCCCGAGCCTGACCTCGAAGCACTGGCCTCGCACCTCTTCGGCCCGTTCCGGTACATCTTCACCACCCGCGGCCGCGCCGCGGAGCGGGCCCTGATGGCGGGGCTCGGGTTGTCGCAGTTCGTCGCGCTGGCGCACCCGCTGTTCCGGACGACGCAGAGCTCGCTCCTCGCCGCCGGCGGCCGGGTCGAGCCGGTGCGGCTCCGGTCCGTGGAGGGTGGGAGCACGGACCTGGCCCTGGACTGGCTCGAGCGGAGGCTCTCCACGGGTGATGTGCGGCTCGTCTACCTGGAGCCAGGCACCAACGCCGTCGGAGGGTGGCCGCTCTCGCTGGAGAACGTGGAGCTCGCCTCGCGACTGTGCCGCCAGCATGGCGTGCTCCTGCTCCTCGACTGCGCGCGACTCCTTGCGAACTGCGTCAGCCTGGGGCTCTCGCCTCTCGACGCGGCGCCGCGCTTCACCGCGCTCTGCGATGCCTTCACCGTGAGCTGCTCCAAGGAGTTCCTCGTCCCCGGAGGCGCGTTCGCCGCGGTGCGCACGGAGGCACTCCGCCGCAGGTGTGAGGCCTACGCATTCGAGCAGGGCACCACGCTCGAGCTGTACGACGTCCGCGCCCGCCTCGCGGCGGGGCTCCGCTACGTGACCATGAATCCCGGCGTGCTCGCGGATCGCGCACGGCAAGTGAAGGCGTTCGCCGCCCGTCTGTCCGCGCTGGGAGTGCCCGTGGTGGATCCCCCCGGCGTGCACGCCGTCTACGTTCGCGTCCCGGCCGAGCATGCTGGCCCCCCCCTCCAGCAACGAGCGCTGGAGGCGCTCCTCTACCGCGTCTCCGGCGTGCGCTCGCGGATCAACCCCTCCCAGGCGCTCGGCGGACCCTTGTTCCGGTTCGCGGTGACCATCGGCCGATATCCGGACGCGGCGCTGGAGTCGGCCGCCGCTGGCATCGCCCGCTTCCTGCACCAGCTGGACAAGGCGCCCCACCTCTCACTCGTGGACGCAGAGGACGCTCACGACATGTTCGCGCGCTACCGCGTGGAGTGACTCAGCCGCGAATGCGCCCCCACAGGGGATCGATGTTCTCGAGCCCGGGCTTCCGCTCGCCGCGCTCGATCTCCTGAACCATCGCGGTGATCGCCGCATTGGCCGGTGTCGCGACGCCGGCCTCCACGCCGCGCGCGGCGACGAAGCCGTTCAGGAAGTCGATCTCCGTGCGGCGTCCCTTGTGGACATCCTGGAGCATCGACGCACGGTGCTTGCCCACGTCGAGCCGCTTCGTGCGCTCGAGGAGCCGCTCCTCCATCTCCTTGAACGCCTGAGAATCATCGAGCGCCGCCGCGAGCCGCTCCGGCGGCAGCTTGTAGATGTCCTCGAGCTCGTAGCCCAGCGCCTGCCCCACGCGCACCGCCTCGCCCGCGATTCGAAGGATGAGCCGCCGCACGGGCTCGTGGACATCGTTCTCGGTCCCCACGAGGCCCGTCAGCGCCGAGACGGAGTTGCGCATGCAGTTGGCGACGAGCTTCGACCAGCGCTCACCCCACAGGTTCGAGGTCGCCTTGGTGCTATCGACTCCGTTCAGGAGCCTGGCGACCTCCCGCACACGCGCCGTGATCCGGCCGTGCGGCTCGCCCACCCGAAACACGGTGTGCGCCTCGCCTCCGAGCGGCACGTTCCGGTGCACGTGACCGGGCTCGTAGAGCTCCACGCAGATGAGGCTCGCCACACACCCCACGGTCCGCCCCCAGCCCACCACCTCCGCGATCGCCTCCTCATTGATCGCGTTCTGGAGCGAGACGACGAACCCGTCCGGAGCGAGATACGGACGGATCATCATGGTGGACCAGCGGGTGTCGTAGCTCTTGGTGCAGATGAACGCGACGTCCACAGGGCGCTGCCGCGACAGCGCCTCCACGTCGCACAGGTGCAGGATCGGCACCTGCACCGTGAACCGCTCGGCCTCGGTGACGCCGGACAGGTGGAGGCCGTGCTCGCGGATGGAGCTCACGTGCTCCGGCCATGGATCGATGAGGGTGACGTCATGCCCCGCCCGAGCCAGGTGCCCGCCGACGTAGCCGCCCACCGCGCCCGCTCCTACCACGACGATCCGCTGCCCCATGGACGCCTCGCTCCGCTCAGCGATCTCGCGCGGTGGCCACGTAGATGCCCGCGCCGACGATGAGCATGCCGCCAAAGAGGGTGATCGCGTCAGGCACGTCACCAAACACGACGAACCCGAGCAGCGTCACCCACAGGATCTGCAGATACCCGAAGGGCGCCAGCACCGACGCGGGCGCGCGCTTGAAGGCATGGATCAGCGCGAAGTTGTGCAGGCTCGCGAGCACCCCGACCAGGCACATCATCCCCCACGCGCGCAGGTCCGGTGTCTGCCAGACGAAGGGCAGCACGAACGTCATCACCACCACCCCCACCAGCCCCGAATAGGCGAACGTGGTGAGCGGCGAGTCGTACTTGCTGATCTGCCGCGTCAACACCTGGTACAGCGCGAACTGCAGGGCGGCCCCGAGCGGCAGAAACATCCCCCACGAAGCGCCGAACCCCGGGCGGATGATGATCAGCGCGCCCGCGAAGCCGACGAACACCGCGATCCAGCGGTTCAGGCCGACTTTCTCTTTCAGGATCCAGACCGACAGCGCGGTCACCATGAGCGGGCCCACCCGGCCGATGGAAGTGGCATCCACCTGGCGCATCACCTGGAGCGCCAGGAGGAACACCAGCGAGGAGCCCATCAGGAACAGCGAGCGGAGGATCTGCAGCCCAGGCCTGCTCGTCTTGAGCGTCTCGCGCAGCCTCGAAGGAGGGATCACGAACGGCGTCACCGCCACCTGGAAGAAGTAGCGCCCCCAGATGACCTCGAGGACCGGGTAGGTGTGGGTCAGGTACCTGTTGACGGTGTCGAGCACCGCCATGAACAGCCCGCCCCCCACGAGGAACAGGATCCCGATCCGGACTTCACGCGCGGCGGCATCCGCCGCCGGTACGGCCACCGCGGGTTGCAGAGGAGTCGTCATGGCTCACCAGACCGGCGTTCTCCACTCCGCGCCCTTGTCGCCGCCGCCGCGGACAAGGCTATTGTAGCCGCGATCCAGCATCTGCGTGACACGGCCGATCTTCCCCTCCCCCACCGGGAACCGATCGACCTCGATGATGGGCCACAGCTCGCGGCCGGTGCCCATGAAGAACATCTCGTCGGCGGTGTAGAGCTCGCTGCGGTCCACCGCGCGCTCCTGCACCTTCACGTCCGCGAGCTCCGGGGCCATCCGCAGGAACGTGTCGCGGGTGATCCCCTCCAGCACGCCGCTGCCGAGATCCGGGGTGATGAGCGTGTTGTCCCGCACCATCCCGAAGCACGCGGCGGGCCCCTCGGTCACCTTGCCGTGCTCATTGAGCAGGAGCGCCCAGTCATAACCGTTGAGCCTCGCCTCCATCTCGGCCATGCGGCCGTTGTGGTAATTCGCGAAGGCCTTGATCCGCGGCGGCGCGACGGCCTCGTTCACCCGCTTCCACGAGCTCACGCACACCTTGCACCCATCGCCGGAGAGCAGGCGTGTCTGGAAGGGCCAGGTGGTGATCAGGACCTCGACTGGCGCGTTCACCGGCGCCATCACCTTCTTGATGGACGTCTTCGTGATGATCCACGGCCGGATATAGGTGTCCTCGCGGCACTCGTTCGCGCGCAGCGTCTCCACCACGGCACGGGACAGCTCCTCGATCGAGTACGGCTGAGAGAGGCGCACCAGCTTGATGGAGCGGAAGAAGCGCTCGAGGTGCTCCTTGAGCCGGAACACATGGAGCTGCTTCTGCTCCGGATTCCAGTACGCCTTGATGCCCTCGAACACCGAAGAGACGGAGGCATGGCCCACCAGCGTCGCGTGCACGGTCGCCTCGGCCCAGGGGACGAGCCTGCCGTCACGCCACACGTAATTGCCGAACGTGTCCTCTCCAGAACCGGCCATGAGTCTCTCCAGGAGTGTGCCCCCTCGGGTTATAGCCCGGCACGATCGCGCCCTCCAGCGAGCCGAGGCCTCCCCGCCGGTCGCTCAGGGGGCCGTCGCGAGCAGCCGCCGCGCGATCATCGGCAGCACGCCGCCATGCCGCAGGTAGTCGAGCTCCGCCTCGGACTCCACCCGCGCCACCATGCCGAACGTGCGCTCCCGCCCGTCATCTCCTCGCGCGCGCACCTCGACTCGGCCACGCGCCTCGAGCGAGCCGCCGTCCACGAGGACGTCGAAGCGCTCGAGCCCGCTGAGCCCGAGCGCCGCCGCCGAATCCCCCGGGAGGAACTGCAGCGGCAGGACGCCCATCGCGACGAGGTTCGCGCGGTGGATGCGCTCAAAGCTCTCCGCGAGCACGGCGCGGATCCCCAGCAGCCTCGGCCCCTTGGCCGCCCAGTCCCGGGACGAGCCGGTGCCATACTCGCGCCCCGCGAGGACGACGAGGGGGGTTGCTTCGCGCGCGTACCGCTCGCTCGCCTCGAAGATCGACATCCGCTCGGAGGAAGGCAGGTGCAGGGTGACGCCGCCCTCGACTCCCGGCACGAGCTGGTTGCGCAGGCGCGCGCTCACGAAGATGCCGCGCATCGACACCTCGTGGCTCCCGCGCCGAGAGGCGTACGTGTTGAACTCCGCCTGCCGCACGCCGCGCGCGGTGAGCAGCCGCCCGGCCGCGCTGTCGAGCGGAATCTCTCCAGCGGGGGCGATGTGGTCCGTCGTGATCGAGTCCCCCAGCCTCACCAGGACACGCGCGCCGAGGATGGGCGACAGCGCGGCCGGCTGGCGCGAGAGCTCGGCGAAGAACGGGGGCTCCTGCACGAACGTGGAGCCCGGCTCCCAGGGGAACAGCAGCTCGGCCCCCGCGCCGAGCTCACGCCACTCGGGGGAGCCGTCGAAGGCATCGCGGTACGCCTCCTCGAACACCTCGGGCGTGACGGCGCTGCGCACCCGCTCGGCGAGCTCCTCGGGTGTCGGCCACAAATCTCGGAGGAACACGGGGCGACCGTCAATGCCGGTCCCGAGGGGCTCCGCCTCCGGATCGAAGTCGATGCGCCCGGCGATCGCCAGCGCGACCACGAGGGGCGGCGAGGCAAGATAGTTGGCCCGCACCAGGGGGTGGATGCGCGCCTCGAAGTTGCGGTTCCCGGAGAGCACCGCCGCGACGACCAGCCGCTCCGCCGAGATGGCCCGGGCGACCGCCTCCTCCAGCGGGCCGCTGTTCCCGATGCACGAGGTGCACCCGTAGCCGATGACGTGAAACCCCAGCGCCTCGAGGTGTGACAGCAGCCCTGCTTTCTTCAGATACCCGGAGACGGCGCGAGAGCCGGGCCCCAGGCTTGTCTTCACGTGCGCCGGAACCTGGAGGCCGCGCGCCACCGCGCGGCGCGCCACGAGGCCCGCGGCGATCATCACCGCGGGGTTCGACGTGTTGGTGCAGCTCGTCAGCGCCGCCAGCACGATCGCGCCGTGCCCGAGGAGGGAGGTGCGCCCGCCGATGGTGAGCTCTACCTGGCGATCCCGCCGCGCCTCGGGGACCTCGAACCCGTCCTCCTTGACCGGAGCGGAGAGCCCACTCAGGAAGCGCGGCTTCACCTCTCCCAGGGACATGCGATCTTGTGGCCGCCTCGGTCCAGCCACGCTCGGCTCGATGCGCGAGAGCTCCACCGTGAGGAGCTCGCTGAACACCGGCTCAGGAGCCCCCTCTTCTCGGAACAGCCCCTGCTCGCGCGCGTACCGCTCCAGCAGCGCCACGTCCCGCCCCGGGCGCCCCGTGCGACGGAGGTAGTCGAGCGCCTCATGATCGAGCGGAAAGACACCGACGGTCGCGCCGTACTCGGGTGCCATGTTGGCGACCGTCGAGCGCTCGTTCAAAGCGAGCGTCGACACGCCCGGCCCGAAGTACTCCACGAACGCATCCACCACACCGTGGCGCCGGAGGAGCTCGGTCACGGTCAGGGCCAGATCCGTCGCCGTCGCGCCCGGTGCCAGCGAGCCCTCGAGCTTCACCCCGACGACGCGCGGGAGGCGGAAGTACAGCGGCTGCCCAAGCATCGCCGCCTCCACCTCGATGCCCCCCACGCCCCAGCCGAGGATCCCGAGCGCGTTGATCATCGGCGTGTGCGAGTCCGCGCCAAGCACCGAGTCGAGGTACGCGAACTCCCCGTGCTCGTCCCGGCCGACGAGGATGCCGTACGCGAGAAACTCGAGGTTCACCTGGTGGACGATGCCCCGGCCGGGCGGCACCGCGCGGAAGTTCCGCATCGACCGCTGCGCCCAGCGGATGAACTCGTACCGCTCGCGGTTGCGGCGCATCTCCAGCTCGGCATTCCGCTCCGCCGCGTCGGGGCGCCCGTGCACGTCCACGTGGATGGAGTGGTCGACGACGAGATCGACCGGGACCAGCGGGTTCACGCGCGCCGCGTCGCCGCCCGCGCGGTGCACGGCCGCCCGCATCGCGGCCAGATCCGCCAGGATCGCGCAGCCCGTGTAGTCTGGCATCACCACGCGGGCCGGAAGGAACGGCACCTCGAGCTCGGCGGGCTTCGGCGTCCACCCGGCGATCCTCGCCACCTCCTCCTCGGAGATCGCGGAGGCGCCGCACTGGCGGAGCGCGGACTCGAGCAGGAGCTTGATGGAGATGGGCAGCCGGTGGAGCGCCCTCGCCACCCCCGCCCTCTCCAGCACGTCGAGGCGAAAGAGCCCCACGCGCTCGCCCGACACCTCGATCCTGCCTCGTGTCCCGAATGGATTTCGAGCCTCTGGCATCCAGCGCTCCCACACCCGGGCACCGCCGGGGAGCCCCGAATATTAGGGGCTCGGCTCTCTTCTTCGAAAGGGGTGCCCAGACGGTCGCTTGCTCGGGGATACGCCCCTTTGGTTGGATCGGGCTTCCCCCAGCTCCGAGGATTGAATGGCTGCCGGCGCCCCGCTCAAGAGATACCTCCTCACCGCAGGCCCTACCCCTGTACCCGAGCGCGTGTCGCTCGCCATGGCGCAGCCGATGATCTTCCACCGCTCCGAGGCGTTCGCGGCGGTGTTCAAGGAGGCGCTCGAAGGCCTCCAGTGGGTCTTCCGGACCACCCAGCCCGTCATCTGCATCAGCGGCAGCGGCACGGCCGGGATGGAGGCGGCGGTCACCAACTTCCACTCTCCCGGCGACAAGGTGATCTGCCTGCGCGGCGGAAGGTTCGGCGAGCGGTGGGCGGAGCTCTGCCAGGCCTACGGCCTCACCGTCGTTCCGGTCGATGTGGAGTGGGGGCGGCCCATGGACGTGGCCGCCTTGAAGGCCGTGCTGGAGCAGACCCCGGACGCACGCTCCGTGTTCGCCACCGCCTCCGAGTCCTCCACCGGCGTCGCGCATCCGATCCGGGAGATCGCGGCGCTCTGCTCGGGACGGGACACGCTGTGCATCGTGGACGCGATCAGCGCGCTCGGGGCGTTCGACGTCCCACAGGATGAGTGGGGCATCGACGTGCTGGTGGGCAGCTCCCAGAAGGCGCTGATGCTGCCCCCGGGCCTCGCCTTCGTCGGCGTGTCGCAGAAGGGCTGGGCGCGCGCGAGGACAGCGAAGCTGCCGCGCTTCTACCTGGATCTCGCCCGCATGCTGAAGAGCCAGGAGAAGAACGAATCGACGTGGACTCCAGCGGTGTCCCTCATCGTTGGCCTGCGCGAGTCGATCCGGATGATGCGCGAAGAGGGCCTGGAGGCGATCTTCGCCCGCCACCGGCAGCTGGCCGAGGCGACCCGGCGCGCGTGCATGGGGCTCGGGTGTGAGCTCTTCGCCACGGACGCGCCCTCGCCGGCGGTGACCTCCGTGCGCGTCCCGGGCGGGCTCGATGGCAGCAAGCTCGTCCAGCGCCTGCGGGGGCGCTGGGGCATCACCATCTCGGGTGGTCAGGAGAAGCTGAAGGGGAAGATCTTCCGAGTGGCGCACATGGGGTACTTCGGACCGTTCGACATCATCACCGCTGTCAGTGGCCTTGAGATGGTGCTGGCCGAGCTCGGGCACACGTTCGAGCTCGGGGCCGGCGTCCAGGCCGCGCAGCGGGTGCTCGGAAGCGTCGAATGAGCCAGCCGTTCCTCGCCCCCGCTCGCGCCGAGGCGCTCCGCCGCCGCGTCGAGCAGCTCCGAGAGGAGCACGCCGGCTCGGTGGTGAGCGCCATTGGCGATACCGCCCTCGCGCCGCTCTCGCGCCTGGCGCCCAAGGGCTCGGCGCCGCTGTGCGCCAAGCTGGAAGGGCAGAACCCCGCCGGCTCCTCGAAGGACCGGGTCGCGCTGTATCTGATCGCGGATGCGCTCGAGCGTGGAGTGCTCACGAAGGACACCGTCCTCGTCGAGGCATCCTCCGGGAACACAGGCATCTCGCTCGCCATGATTGGGGCACGGCTCGGGCTCCGTGTCCTCATCACCATCGCCGAAAACGCCTCCATCGAGCGCTACAAGCTCATGAATGCCTTCGGCGCGGAGCTGGTCTTCACCCCGGGTGACCAGGGCACCTCGGGCGCCATCCAGAAAGCACGGGAGCTGGCTCAGCGGCCCGGCCACCTCTGGTTGGCGCAGCACTTCAATGAGGTGAACTCGTTCGCGCACTACGAGACCACCGGAGTCGAGCTCATCCGCCAGGCGCGCGCGCTGGGGTTCGAGCGCATCGACGCATTCGTCGCTCCGTCGGGGACGACGGGCACGCTGATGGGGGTCTCCGCGCGACTCAAGGAGGCCTTCCCGGAGGTGCGCATCGTCGCCGTCTGGCCGAAGGACCGCATCATGGGCATCCGCAAGCCAGAGGGAGACGACCGGCCCGGCATCTACGACGCGGCGCGCCTCGACGACATCATCGAGGTGCGGCTCGAGCAGGCCATGGACTGCGTCCGGCTCGTCGCCCGCACGGAGGGGATGCTGCTGGGCCCCTCGGGAGGCGCCGCCATCTGCGGGGCCATGCAGGTGGTGGAGCGGCTCGAGTCAGCTCGGAGCGGCTGCGTGGCGGTGTTCCTCCCCGACTGGGGCGAGCGGTACCTGTCGCTGCCGATGTACCAGCCGCCGAAGGCCCCCACCCCGCCCGCGAGCTGAGGGCTCACCGCGCCGGCGCGGGCACGGTCCCCTCGGCCAACAACCGCGCGAGCTCCTCGACGGAGCCAACGGACCACGTCCCTCGCGCGGCAGCTCGCTCGCCGCCGCTTCCCCAGCGCACGATGCAGGAGGGGATCCGCGCCGCCGCGGCAGCGTCCACGTCCGACTCCGTGTCGCCGACGAGGATCGCGTGTGTCGCTGGCTCCCCGAGCTTCTGGAGCGCCTCCCGCACGGGCCACGGATCCGGCTTCAACCGCGCGCCGGGATCGTCCCCCGCGACCAGCGCGTTGAAGCATCCCTCCAAGCCCGTGGTGGCGAGGATCTTCTCCGTGTACCGGCGCGCCTTGTTCGTGAGGAGGGCGCGCCGGACTCCAGGCGCGCGCAGCACGTCGATGATGCCGGGCACCAGCGCGATCTCCACCGCGCAGGTCCGCCAGTACACCTCGTGGTACAGCGCCACCGCGCGCGAGAGCAGCTCCGGCTCTGGCGCGGAGCCGCGGGCGCGCGTGAGCACGCTCTCCACCAGCGCGTCGATGCCGCGGCCCGTGAGCCGCCGCACCTCCGCCGCCGGGAGCTGCTCGAGCCCGAACCTGTCGAGCACCTCGGACACGGCGGCGAGGATGCCCGCATGCGTGTCCGCGAGCGTGCCGTCGAGATCGAACAGGACGGGTTGGAAGCCGGGCATGGGGGACACTCAGCCCCTGGGGCGCGCGCCGGGGTGCCGTAGCTCCTTCGGAGCGCCGATCAGGTTCCGGCCCCGCCCCTCCTTCAGGAACTCGATCATCTGGTCCGCGAGCGAGAGCGAGACACGCCGCTCCGCTTCGACGGTGGAGGCGCCGAGGTGCGGGCTCAGGATCAGCCGGTCCAGGCCGCGCAGCGGGCTCTCCGCGGGGAGGGGCTCCTCCTCGAAGACATCCAGCGCCGCGCCCGCCAGGTGACCGGAGCGCAGGGCCTCCACGAGCGCGGCCTGCTCCACCACCCAGCCGCGTGAGGTGTTCACCAGCCACGAGCCCTTGCGCATCAGCCCGAGCTCGCGCTGGCCGACGAGGCCTTTCAGCGCCGGGGACGCGCTCACGTGGCAGGTGACGATGTCGGACTCGCGGAACAGCTCGTCGAACCCGACGGGGCGGTGCCCGAGGTTGAAGGCCATCTCCGGTGGCACGTAGGGATCGTGCACCAGCACGCGCATCTGGAGCGCGCGTGCGCGGTCCGCCACCACCCGGCCCACGTTGCCGAAGCCGAGCACTCCCACGCGCTTGTCGAACGCCTCGTTGGCGAGGAACGAGCGCCGATCCCACTTGCCCGCGCGCATCGAGCGATCCGCCTGCGGGATCTGGTGCAGCATGGACAGCAGCAGGGCGAGGGTGCGCTCCGCGGTGGTGATCGCGCTGGCCCCGGGCGTGTTCATCACCGCGACGCCGAGCCGCTCGCAGGCGGAGATGTCGATGTTCTCGTAGCCCACGCCCGCACGGCCCACGAGCCAGAGCGAAGGCGCCTTCTCGAGCAGCGAGGCGGTCACCTGCGTCTGGCTGCGGACGACCAGCGCGCGTGCGCCCTCGAGCCGCGCCGCGAGCGCCTCCTCGGCGGCGGCCGGGTCCGCTCCGGCGGGGACGGAGTGCTCATGCACTTCGAGGCCCGCCGCGGAGAGCCGCTCCAGCGCCTCCCGTGAGAACCGATCAGCGACGACAAGCTTCATGGCACTATTGTCGCCGGTCGCCGCTGTCGCGCCAAGCCTCGCGCGGACAAGATCCTCTCCGGAAAGGGACTCAGGCCGCCGAGGCGTTGGACGCCTCGTGAAGGAAGAGAGGTCCGTGGCTCATCCATTCCGAATTCCGGTGACCCCGCCGGGTCCAGCCCCCCCCCAGGTCTCCTGGCCTGAAGATCGCCACTGGTCGAAAAGACTCCTAATCGCTTCCCCAGGCTCAGCTAAATAGCTGCGTCAGGCGTGGGCGTGCGCATGATGGAGAGGACGTCGATGATGTCACGTGCGGTCGACTTGTGACCGAGCACGATCACAGGTTCTTCACCATCGAACGCGGCGATCGCGTCGTCATAGAGGGACTCTGGGAAGCTGCACTTGCCAAGGTCGCCTCCCGCCTCGTCTCGTAAGGTGAAGGTCAGCTTGTCCTTGTCGAACTCGCGAACGAGGCCTTGCTCCTTCACGGGGCGAACATCCGCCTTGATGGATCTGAGCGCCCGGCGAACACGGTCGGAGGAGGCCCTCGTGAGAATCCGGGGGCGAGCCATGGTACCTGCCAAGCGTCCCCCCAGGTGTACCTCCGTCACTACGCCATGCTTCGGAGGAGTGAGATGCACCAGTGCATCGAGAAGCGCGCGGGACTCCTGATTACTGGGGATGTCCTCTTGAGGAGCCGAGGCCCAATCGAGACCTTTCTGGAGGAGCGCGCCGATCCGCTCCAGTGCCTCATCCTCTCCCTTGATAAAGCTGGTCTGTTTCATGGGTGGGGGCGGAGCGAAGGCGATCTCGAAGCTCGCGAAGGCGATGCGTTGAGTGGGCAGGTCGTAAAGGCGGCGGAGTCTGTCCTCGGGGCGTCCACCAGAGGGGGTCGCCTCGAGCACCCACTCGGCTAGGACCTTGAGCGCTGTGGTCGCCCCTTCAACCGCACGGCGAATGACGCTGGCGGGGACGTTGCCTGGGCCCAGGCCTGCTCCCACCATGCGCAGGCTGAGCATCGGACGCAGATTTGGGAGCAGAAGCACGCCGGGCTGGGGCAGGGCGCTCACCGGCAACTCGCGCAAGTCGATCTTTCGCGCGCGCGCGACTTCGCCAGAGTGAAACTGATCCACCAACCAGGTCCAGGGCTGGCTGAGCGCCTCTCGCATGCTCACGAGTCCCGTGCGGAGCTCTTGAATGAGCTCCGCATTGGCGGGGACGACGATGTAGCGGTTCCGGTCGCCGTCTTCCGCGCACTGGTATGCAAGGAAGGTGTCGTTGCGCGGATTGGTCGTGGTGAAGATCCGCGGACCGTCGAACTCATAGAGGATGTCAGCAGGCTCCAGAGAGCCGAAGAATTCGTGCGGATAGTCGATCCCGTCGACATCCCAGTTCATGACGGATCCACGAGCATGAAGGCAGCAACCCGGTCGACACCGCTATGGGGCCACCAGGTCGTGTGCGTTGGCTGGCGGCCCGAGGTCAGCTTCGTCCTGCCATGAGTCGAATTGAGTTCCGCCTTGGCCACCCTGTTGCCCAGGAATGGCATGAGCTCGTGCTGATGCAAGGCGTCTTCCAGCGTTCGGAAGACGGAGAGCCCGACTCGTAGGCAGGGAGGAGCTTTTGGCATCTTG
The DNA here is from genome assembly GCA_016926755.1 of Myxococcaceae bacterium. GTDB lineage: Bacteria > Myxococcota > Myxococcia > Myxococcales > Myxococcaceae > Hyalangium. Next base: position 42,446 of record JAFGNZ010000026.1, read on the forward strand.
CCGTCTTCAGCGTGTGAGCGGAAATCCTCAACCGAGAGCGGGGCATGCCTCACAAGACGGTAGACCTCTCCATGCGCGCCTTCAGCATCCGCCGGAGGGCAATGGGGAGGCCAGTTTGGAGGAAACTTCCCGCGCATGGGGTGTTTCTACGACATCAGTGCTCCTGGGCCAAGGGTTGGCTCACGTCAGACCGGACATTCAAGCGCCCCAGATTGGGCCCATCCGCCTGAGCCGTCCGCTCGGTTAAGATGGAGGCATGAGCCATTCATCGCGCGCGGGGCGTCCGCCCGTCGTGGCGCCGCCCAGCGTCCATGACGTGCTGCGACAACCGGGGAGGCCGCTTCATCCTCAGGCCATGAGTTCGCTCGGGGAGAAGGCTTCCTCCCACGGGAGCGCTGCCCCCCGCACGGGGAGTGCTCCGATTCAGCTCAGCCGCCGCGACTCGCTGGCGGAGGCGGAGGCGGAGCGGCTCGCGGCTCCCATCGCCGAGGGCGCGGGACCGCCGCCGCACCTCGGGTTCGACTTCAGCCGGATCCGGATCCACACCGATGAGCGCGCGGCAGCGTCCGCTCGTGAGGTGAGGGCTCACGCCTACACCGTCGGGAGCGACATCGTCTTCGGCGAGGGCCAGTACCAGCCCAGCACCGCCGCGGGCCGCCACCTCCTCGCCCACGAGCTCGCGCACACCGCGCTCGCCTCCGCGGATCCGGCGCCCACACTCCACCGCTACGAAGCCCCCGAGCACCAGGACTTCGGCGACAGCGGCCTCGCCGAGCTCTCGGAGTTCCTGATGACGAAGGAGGGCGAGGAGTTCAGCAAGAAGCTGGCCAACCCCGCCTCTCTCAAGGAGCTGCAGAGTGATCCGTTCCTCAAGGGGAAGAAGTTCAAGGTGAAGGGCGTGGAGCTGACCGTCGGCGACATCATCGCCATGGCGGGCGACTTCTACGAGACCCCGGCCGATCTCATGAACGCCGACCCAGCCGAGCTGACGGAGATCCGCGACGCCATCCAGGACGAGCGCAAGGGCAAGCTCAAGGGGGGCAAGGCCAACGAGCGCTACCACGAGATCACGCTGAAATACATTGGTCTGAAGAAGCGCGCGAAGGAGAAGTCGTTCCTCGGCCTGGCCGCGGTGAACGCGCCCCACTTCACCCCGACGAACCGAGGCGCGTGGAAGAAGCTCCACATGCAGGCGCTCCAGGCCGCGCGCGCCGCCGGCAAGGACGCGGAGCAGCTGGACACGGCGCTGCTGATCGACACGTTCGGAGGCCACTTCCTCACGGACGCCTTCGCCTCCGGTCACCTGTTCGACAAGAAGAAGCTCGAGCTGGAGATCGACCGGTGGCTGGCCGTGAACGACGTCGCTCCGACGAACCCCGAGATGTCGACGTACTACGCCATCATCGGCAAGAACATGCCCCAGGTGATCCTCAAGAACATCCATGACCGGCTCAACTCCGAGGGCGTCGAGGTGTCGAACAAGCGCGGGATGAAGTGGAAGACCTTCGGCGATGATCACCTGAAGAGCGCGCCGGACTCGCTGCGGATCGGCGCGCTCGCGATCTTCGAGTCCAGGCGTCAGGTGATGGAGGCGAACCGCGCGGGCCCTGATGAGTCGGACACCAACGACAACGAGCTCTCCGAGCAGATCCTCGAGCTGCTGCCGGATCAGGCGAGCATCGAGCGAACGACCGCGAAGGCCGTGAGCTACATCCCGGAGGCGGCGAACACCCTCACGCCGCTCATCTACCGGCAGCGCGGCGCTGGCGCGCTCGAGCTGAAGCAGCGGCTGGGGGTGGGAGGTGCCATCCTGGCGCCGATCATCAAGGCGAACCTCGAGACCATCGCCGACCCACACCGTGAGAAGGATCTGCTCCGGCTGGAGGAGGAGTCACGGCGCAGGAACATGGGCCCGCTCCTCGCGCCCCAGTTCACGCTCGGGAGCTTCTGACGCCAGGCTCAGGCCGGGAGCGGGGCGCTACTTCCGGGCGTTGAGGATGTGCTGAAGGAGCTGGCGCGAGATGCGGAGCAGCTTCGCGGCACCGCGCACGCTGCCCTGGGACTTCGCCAGGGCCTCGTCCACCAGGGTGTCACGAACGAAGCTCTCGAGGCTGTGCAGGGGCATCTGGCCGGCGCTCGCCCGCAGCGCGGGCAGCAGGTCCGGGGGACGGGACAGCGTCTCCATCCACACCTCCTCGAGCCGCGCGAGCTCCAGCGGCTTGGGGACGAACGCCCGGACGCCTCCATGCGCCAGCCGGAATGCCTGCTCGGCGGTGGGCGAGCTGGCCCGGCTGGTCGACGAGGACCTCGTACCTGGTGCTGCCCGCGGGCGTCATGCTCAGCAGGCTGCTGGAGTTCAGCATCCAGTTCTACTCGGGCCAGCCGGACATCTTCTCCACGGGAGACAACTGGAACATGGACGCCATCACGGTCACCGCCATCCTCGACGACGAGAGCGAGCTGGTGCTGGTGCAGCAGGCGGGCTCCCCTCTGCACCGCTTCATGAGCGACAGGCAGACCCGCTGGGCCACGGCGCTCTGAGTTGGTGCCACGTGCTGGCGCTCTCCACGGATGACGCTCGGCGTGGGCTGGGCGCTCTGATTTGCCCGAGACGGAGGGCCCGCGCGTGTCCGCCAGGCGGAGCACGCGATGGAGGACGGTCCGGCTTCGAAGGGGGGCTCCCCGTGGGGCCTACTCGGGGATGCGCTCGATGCGCCACCACCAATCCTCATCGGGGTCGTTCGGCTTCTTGGTGGTGAGCCAGTCGCCGTCGTCCTTGATCCGCTGCCCCGTCCACCGCAGGCTCTCGATGAAGACCCTGTCGCCGTAGCGGATGAAGCGATCGGAGATGTCACCTTCCTTCTTCTTCACGAGCGTCCAGTCCTGGCTGTTGTTCGACTTGTCCGGCTTCTGCCAGAACAGATCCTTGTGGCTGCTGGAGCCGGACAGGACGTCGTCCTGGTACTTCCCCGACTCCTTCGTGCGCAGGGCGAGGCGGTCCGTCTGCTTCACCTCGCCCTCCCCGTGGGCGAACTGGACCTTGATGGGTCCCCCCCGCGCCAGGCGTGGCCACTCGTCCTTGCTGTTGGACAGGTGCCGTCCGTCCTGGAACTTCAGGTAGAAGCTGCCGCCGTAGCGCACCCGGATGCGTTCGTCCAACTGGAAGTCCTTGAGCTTGCGCCAGTACCAGTCCGCCGGGTGATCGATCTTCTTTCCCTTTTCGAGCTCCTCCGGGCTGGGGATGTCCTTGGGGTCGTCGTGCCGCCAGCAGTCCTTGACGGCCCGCTGGTCCTTGAGAGCGTGGTCTCGCAGGTCCTTCAGCTTCGAGCGGTTCGAGTCCGACAGCCCCAGGTCGTCGCTCTCGTCCAGCGCCTGGGTGATGTGCGCGGTGACGTCCGTGTACTTCTGGGCCAGCGTGGAGAGCTCGGAGAGCCTGCGCGTCGGCGGGGTGGTGAGCTCGTGAAGTCCCCGCGGCACGCCGACGAAGTCCGCGTACCGCCAGTACTCCGCCTTGCAGATGGCCGAGTTGTCGCGCACGTCCTGCTCGAAGCCCAGGATGTACTTCATGAGGGCATCGACCGCCTTGTCCTGATCGTCACTGAAGATGTCCTGGGGCGGCCCCGCCCCCCCGAGGTGCCGCGCGGAGACCTCGAACCGGCCCCGCTTGAGGATGTCCCGCAGGTTCGCCGAGAACTGCACCTTGCCGCTCGCGGTGCCCTCCCAGGAGCCTTCCTTCGCCTCGACGGAGGAGGTGAAGTCGTTTTTCGCCTCTGTGTCCGCTGCCTCCATGGTGAGGAAGATGGACAGGAAGCCGCCCTGCACGAGCCGCTTGAGGTAGTAGTCGCCGAAGCGCTTGTAGAACGCGAGCGCGTCCATTCCGGCCGCCTCGCCGCGCAGGCGGATCTTGTCGTCCCTCAGCGTCTTGATCTCGCTGGTGACGTCCACCAGGGCGACCACGTAGACGTTATTGGCCTTGAAGGTGGTGTTCTGGAGGAACTTCAGGGTGCCTTCCATCTTCGCCCCGAGCATCGCGCCCTGCGCGTTGGCGAAGAAGTCGAGGGTCCGGGTGAGGTCCTCGGCCGATCTGGCCACCCGGAGCTGCAGCCGGCCGGCCGGTGCGCGCTCTTTGTCGATGGGGTTGTCGCCGATGGAGAACGCCGTGTTGCCGACCGTGTCGTAGGCCAGCGAGTCATAGCCGAAGCCCATGTCGCTGGGGGTCTGCGTAGTCGTCTCGATGATCAATCTGCTTTCCGTGCTCATACGAGGCTCCTTGGGATGAACGGGGGCCGGCGGGACACGCCGGACGGCGCGCCGCGGGGGCCTGGAGTCAGAGGGGGGCTACTGGAGGGCGCAGGCGCCCTGGGTATCCTTGGTGCGGTGCTGGATGCCCTTGAAGCTGCACGTCGGGACGAACCGATCCACGAGCCGGAAGCCGAAGCTGTTGATCACGGGCCGTGGCCCCTCCGTGTCGGACGAGGTGCTCTTGATCACCTGGTTGTCCTTGTTGAAGTACAGGGAGGCGGATCCGCTTCCGTCCAGGTTGATCGCGCTCTTGGCGCCGAGCTTGTCCATGAAGCCCTTGAGATGGTTGAGCGTGATCCCATCGCTCTCCTCGGTCATGTGGCGCGGGGTGTTTTCCCAGACGACGATGCGCAGGTCATGGATGCCGTTGGTCTTCGAGTCCAGGATGCCCACGGCCGTCCGTGCGATCTCGGAGTCTTTGTTGGTTCCCAGCCTGAAGTCCTGCCCGCCCGGGGTGAACAGCGGCAAACCGGCCACGGCGTAGGAGACGTCCTTGAGCTGGTCGAAACTCGTGACGCCTACGATGGCCACCTTCTTGTCGGTGTCGAAGGTGAGCGCATACGTCTTGAGCTTCGTGTCGTTGTCCACGAACTCGTTGAGCTTTTTTTCCTCCAGTGGCCAGTAGGTGACCCCGTTCGCCATGCTCAGCCCGATGAACTCACCGCAGGCGTGTTGGCGTAATCCGAGACGCGGGAACTTGAAGTAGTTGGCGTTGAAGGCGGCGGTCATCTGCTTCTGTTCGCCCCAAGCCTGCGTCGTCTGGAGATTGTAGGGCATTTGCAGCGAGGCGCCCTGCTGGAGGGGATATTGGGGCGTGAAGACCTTCCCTTCGCACGGCTTCGCTTCCTGCTCTTCCGCGTTGCTCACATCCACCGCGACCTTGTCGCTGCCGAGCCGCACGTCGACGATGTACGCCTTGGCCAGCTTGATGTCCTTGTCCTTGAGGAAGTCCTCGATGACTTTCTTCAGAGAGTTGTCGCAGTTGTCGCAGAGGAGCTTCTTGTCCTTCCACTTGAAGGTACTCAGGTCGATCTGGGACCAGGCCAGTCCAGGGGCCAGGAGCGCGACTAGCAGCAGCGCGGCGCGAGGGAAACGGCGGAAACGTCCAGGGGCGGGGCGGTCCATCAGGGGCTTCCTCAGAGTCCTCGAGGGTGTGCTCAGGAGGACGCGCGGCCGGGCATGGCTGTGAAATCGAAGAGGACGGATGGGGGCGCTCGAGCCCGGGACGAGCTGGCGCTACAGCAACGCCGGCGTCTTCTCAAGGAAGGGCGGCCAGGGCAGCAGTGTGCCCCAAGAGCGGGCACGGCCCCCCCTACACCGGCGCAGCGCACGGCCTTGCTGGCCCCAGCCGCCTCCTCCGCCGCCTCCACTGTGCTCCCCGAGCACCTGTGCGCACGGCCCGCGGACTGCTGCCTCTGCCGAGGTGCCTCCGGCAACCTGTCCGACAACCCTACCAGTTCGTGCGGAGCGCCCGCCGGGAGGGCTCCGGCGCGA
>JAFGNZ010000177.1 GCA_016926755.1 Myxococcaceae bacterium
GAGGTCGTCACCAACAGCCAGTTCCGGCTGCGCGTCGAGGCCAACTCCGACGGCACCGACCGCCTCTACACGGTGCCGTTCTCGGTGGTGGACAATTCGGGCAACGTCGGGACGGGGGAGTGCACGTTCGACGTGAAGGCCGCCCCGCCCGCGGCTCCGCTCTCGTCGCCGCAAGGCGTGATGGGCTCGGGCACTCTGGCGGGCCGCTAGCCCTCCCCAGTTGAAAGCGGCTCAAGGGGCAGGAGGTTCATCCCTCCTGCCCCACCGTTACTGCCCAGGCGCGCTTCTGTCGCGCGCCGCACTGCCTCGGGGCCCCTTCCTGCTCCGCGCGCATGGCTTGCTCTCCAGCCTGTGGTAACAGGCGCGGCATGCACCCACTCATTGCCCGCTTCCTCAGCCTCGAGGCCGCCCGGGAGACGCTCCAGAAGGAGAAGGCCGGCGAGCCCCTCACCCCCGAGGAGCAGCTCTTCACCGCCACGGCCGCCGCGCACCCCCAACAACGCGCCGAGGTGCTCGGCGTCTCCGGCCGCAAGCTCGCCTCCGATGCCCAGGCCTCGCTCGTGCTGCTGGCGGCCCACTCGGCCGCGCGTGCCATCGCGCAGGATCCGCGGCTCGCCGAGGCCACCGCCAAGGCCCGAGAAGCGCTGGCCAGCGAGGGCGCCAGCGAAGAGGAGACGGAGGCCTTCGTCGCCTCCATCCTCCTGGAGGAGGCCTTCGGCTACGAGGAGGAGGTGGACACCTTCGACGCCGACTACGTGGCGGAGGCGTTGGGAGAGGTGCCGGCGCTCGCGGCCCTCACGCGCGAGGGTGTGGACGCGCTGCTCCTGAAGTTCGCGCAGCGGGGGGCCTCCGAGGCCGAGCGGACGGCGCGCTCGCACATCGCCAGGTGCCTCTTCGACATCGCCTGGTCGGAGGGCCCCGCCCCCATCAACCCCGAGCACATGGACACGCTCGTCGAGTCGGAGATCGCGGACGCGTCAGAGGAGCTCCAGGAGGCACGGCTGCGCGCCACCGTGGAGCTGCTGCAGCTGCTCGCCCAGCAGGGCCTCATCGGGCCCCTGCGCCTGACGCGCCTCCGGGCCCAGCTCGGCGACGAGGACGCCTGAGCGGGGCTCGGAGCACAACCCGCCATCCCTGGAGCCTGAGGCCCCTCCCCTCCCGGGGACACCGAGGGAGCGGAGGCGCGCCCTCGGCGCTCAGAAGCGCTCGATGCTGAAGTCGTCGTCGCCCGCGCCTGCCGGAGGCGGAGGCGGGCGCGCCCCCGCCGCGGCAGGACGAGCCCCCGCCGCGGCCGGAGGCGGAGGCGGCCGCGCCCCCCCCGCCGCGGGCGCAGCGCCGGGACGAGCCGCCTGCCCGGGAGCCGCGCCTCCAGGAGCCCCCTTCTGGGCGAACTGCGCGGTGCCCGGCACCGGGCGGGCCTCGCCGGCCTTGCCGTCGAACTGGTCCCACTTCGAGTCGGCCGTGCCGCTGACGCCCGAGAAGCGCAGCGCGAAGTCGTCCGGGTTCGTCGCCTGCCGGTGCGCCTCCTCGTAGGAGACGAGCCCGTTGCGCACCAGCCCCATCAGCGACTGGTCGAAGGTCTGCATCCCATACGAGTCGAAGCCCTGGGCGATCGCGTCGTGGATCTCCTTGGTGCGGTCCTTGTCCTCGATCAGCTCGCGCACGCGCGCCGTGACGCGCAGGACTTCGACGGCGGCCACGCGGCCCTTGCCGTCCGCGCGCGGGATGAGGCGCTGGCTCACCACCGCCTTGAGCACCGCGGCGAGCTGCAGGCGCACCTGCTTCTGCTGGTGCGGCGGGAAGGCGGACACGATGCGGTTGATCGTCTCCGTGGCGTCCAGCGTGTGCAGCGTGGACATCACCAGGTGGCCCGTCTCCGCCGCGTGGAGCGCCGTCTCGATCGTCTCGTAGTCACGCATCTCGCCCACGAGGATGACGTCCGGATCCTGCCGCAGCGCGCTCTTGAGGGCCTGCGAGAAGGAGAGCGTGTCCACGCCCACCTCGCGCTGATTGATGATGGAGCGCTTGTCACGGATGAGGAACTCGATCGGGTCCTCGACCGTCATGATGTGGTTGGTCTCGTTGGCGTTGATGTGATCGATCATCGCCGCGAGCGTGGTGGACTTGCCGGAGCCCGTCGTCCCGGTGACGAGGATGAGCCCGCGCTCCTCGCCGACGATCTTCTCGAGGATGGGCGGCAGGAGCAGATCCTTGATCGTCATCACCTTGAAGGGGATGACGCGCAGCACCGCGCCGATGGTGCCGCGCTGCTGGAAGATGTTCACGCGGAAGCGGCCGAGGCCCGGAACGCCGTAGGCCAGGTCCACCTCGTTGCTGGCCTTGAACTTCTCCTTCTGGAACTCGTTCATGATGCCGAACGCCATGCGCGCCACTTCCTCCGGCGGCAGCCGCTTGCCGTCCTTGAGGGGCACGAGGGAGCCGTCCACGCGGAACATGGGCGGCAGTCCGGCCTTGAGGTGGATATCCGAGGCGCCGCCTCGAAGCGCGATCTGAAGAATCTCGTTGAGTTCCATGGTCGGGGCGGAATGGTAGCACCGCCAACGGATCCGCCAAAGGGACCCACCCCCCAAAAACACGACGGCGGAGGCCCCAGAGAGGGACCCCCGCCGCGAGGTGGCTCCAGGGAGGAGCGGACAGGCTAGCGCTTGGAGAACTGGAACCGACGACGCGCACCCGGCTGGCCATACTTCTTGCGCTCGACGGCGCGGGCGTCGCGGGTGAGGAAGCCGGCCTTCTTCAGCACCGGGCGGAACTCCGGGTTGAAGGCGCACAGCGCGCGGGCGATGCCGTGGCGGATGGCGCCCGCTTGGCCAGACAGGCCGCCGCCCTTCACGTTGACGGTGAGATCGATCTTGTCCCGCTGCTCCAGCACCTCGAGGGGCTGGAAGAGGATCATCTTGGACGTCTCACGGCCGAAGTAGTTGTTGATGTCACGGCCGTTGACCGACACGGCGCCGGTGCCCGCCTTGAGCCACACGCGGGCGGTGGCCTCCTTGCGGCGGCCGGTGGCGTAGAAACCATTCTCAGGGTTGATAGGCATGGGGTTCTGCTCTCGTCATCAAAAGGGGGAGAAGGTTACGCCTCGACCTCGCGCGCGGCAGGCTTCTGCGCGGCGTGGGGGTGAGCGTCGCCCGCGTAGACCTTGAGCTTGGTCATCATCTGCCGGCCCAGCGCGTTGCGCGGGAGCATGCGGCGAACCGCGTTGATGATGATGTCCTCAGGGTGCCGCTGGCGCAGCTTCTCGAGGTTGGTGATCTTCAGGGCGCCCGGGAAGCCCGCCCGCGGGTGGCGGTAGTAGAGCTTCGCCTGCTCCTTGGTGCCCGTCACCTTCACCTTGGCGGCGTTGATGACGACGACGTGGTCTCCGGTATCGATGGACGGGGTGTAGATGGCCTTGTGCTTGCCCTTGAGCAGCGTGGCGATCTGGCTGGCGGCGCGGCCCAGCACCTTGTCCGAGACGTCCACCAGGTGCCACTGGCGCTTGATGTCCGCCGCTTTCGCGCTGTAGGTCCTCTGCGACATTGTGTGCACTCCAAAACTCAGCTGCGGCGACCGCGTGCGACGGCCGCCTGGCATAGTCGAACCAACCACGGGTCCTCCTTGAATACTCCGAGGGGAGGCCCGGAAAGGCCGACCCTCTTAGGAGGAGCCAAGGGGCAAGTCAAGGCCGCACCGCATGAAGGGGCCTCAAACCCCACTTTGGCCCTGGGCCGGGGGCGCTCCCCCGCCCGCTCCCTTGGCCTTGAAGCGCTCCTTGAGGTTGGCGAAGAAGTTCTTCTCCTGCGCGGTCTGAACGCCTGTGCGGGGGGCCTCCAGATCGATCAGCTCCACCGTCTCGGGCGGCAGGTCCTCCAGGAAGCGGGAGGGCGTACAGGGCACGTCCTTGCCCCGCTTCACCCGGATGGCGGCCCGCGTCAAGTAGAGCAGTTCCTTGGCCCGGGTGATGCCCACGTAGCAGAGCCGGCGCTCCTCCTCGAGGTTTTGCGGCTCGCCCTGCATGCCCTTGTGGGGCATCAGATCCTCCTCCATGCCGATGAAGAAGACGAGCCGGTACTCCAGCCCCTTGGCCGAGTGCACCGTCATCAGGGTGACGCGCCGGTTGCCGCCCGGCACCTCGTCCTCCTCCTCCTGCCGCGTGTCCAGGCTCAGCCGGTTCAGGTAGGTGAGCAGGCTGGCCTTGGGGCCCTCTCGCTTCTCGAAGGCCTCCAGCGAGTTGAGCACCTGATCCACCGACTTGAGCTTCTTGTCCGCCGAGCTGAGCGACACCGCCCGCGCCCGCGCCGCCTCCTTGAAGCCGATCTCCTCCAGCAGCTGGCGCGTCACGTGCGCCAGGTTCCCGCCCTCGAAGAGCCCCCGGTAGCGCTCGATCATCCGCAGGAACTCGCGCACCTTCCCCGCCGCGCCCGACGGGAGATCCTCGTACTGCTCGCCGCGCTCCATCGCGTCCCAGAGCGTCACGCCGTCCGCCCGCGCGTGCGCGTGCAGCCGCTCCATCGTCACGTCGCCAATGCCTCGGGCCGGCACGTTGACGATCCGCAGCAGGCTCACCTCGTCCTTCGGGTTGGCGATCACCTTGAAGTAGGCGATCACGTCCTTCACCTCGCTCCGGTCGAAGAACTCGCTGCCGCCCACCACCTCGTAGCCGATGCCCTTCTCCCGCAGCGACTCCTCCACCGGCCGGGACTGGCCGTTGGTGCGGTAGAGCACGCAGATCTCGTCCGCCGGGATGCCGTGGGCGATGTGCTTCTCGAGCTCCCGCGCGACGTACCGGGCCTCCTCCTCCTCGTTGGGGCACTTCACCACCTTGATGCGCTCGCCGCCGGCGCGATCGGTCCACATGCGCTTGGCCTTGCGCTCCGGGTTCTGGGCGATCACCGCGTTGGCCGCGTCCAGCACCACCTGCATGGAGCGGTAGTTCTGCTCCAGCCGCA
>JAFGNZ010000178.1 GCA_016926755.1 Myxococcaceae bacterium
CAGCGCCATGCTCAGGTTCTCCAGCGTCACCGCCTCATCCAGCGCCACCGCGCGGCTCTTGCGCCCGGGGTGCTGCACCACCAGGCCTCGTGTGCCAAGCCGCAGCAGGGCCTCGCGCACGGTGCTCCGGGAGACGCCATAGCGGCGCGCCAGCGTGTGCTCCGAAGGAAGAACTCCATCCTCCGGCAGCTGGCCCAACGAGATAACGCGCTCCAACTCCTGCTCGACTTTGCCATACGAGTCCCAGCCGTTCCATCTCCGCCACCCTCCTCGTTTCAGGTGGCGGCCATCACATCAGCCAGGTCCGACATGCCAGGTAGGCAGGCCGCTCTGCACTCCGGGGTGCAGGGGGGCTGTCGCTGCGCCGGGGAGCTCCCCTCTTGTGCTGACCTGCCTTTGCTCAGCACCCTCTCGGTCTCAGCGTGCCTTTGGGTGATCCCTCCCCCCCTGCTATCTTGCCCGCGCTCTGCAGCCCTTCTCCTCTCCCCTGAGGTGAGCCCATGACCGAGCAGGAGTTCTGGCGCCTCATCGATACCAGCCGCGAGGAGTCTGGCGGGGACCTCGAGGAGCTGGTGGACGCGCTCACGCAGCACCTGGCCTCCCTGCCGCCGTCGGAGATCGTCGCCTTCGACAAGCAGCTGGGCGCCCTGCTCGATCGCGCCTATGACTGGGGGCTCTGGGGCGCGGCCTTCCTCATCAACGGAGGCTGCTCGGATGACGGCTTCCTGTACTTCCGCGCCTGGCTCGTGGCTCAGGGCCGGACCGTCTACGAGGCAGCGCTCGCGGATCCGGAGTCCCTGGTGGACGTGGCCGAGCCGGACGCGGAGTTGGAGGAGTTGCTCGGCGTCGCCGAGAGCGCGTACCAGGAGGCCACCGGAGAGGAGCTCCCCGTGCGGGAGAGCACCGAGCCGGACGAGCCGCGCGGTGAGGAGTGGGAAGAGGATGAACTGCAGGAGCGCTTCCCCCGCCTGAGTGAGCGCTTCGGGTAGCGGTGTGACTCCGGCGCTCGCGGCCCCTCGGTGAGGGCGCCCCGCGTCACCCGGTCGCGCGGAGCTCTTCCACGAAGCGCTGCGCCGCCGCGGGCGCCACCCCGTGCGTGCGCGCCAGCTCCCGGGCGATGTCCTCGGGCATGTCCCCCGAGCGCAGCAACATCCGCACGTTGTGCTCGAAGGGCCTGAGAATGCTCTGGGCCTCCTCGCCCGAGGCCACCGTCGGGCGTGCCGCCTCCCGAGGGCGCCGCGCGCCCAGCTCGCTCCGGGCGCGCGCGTAGGTGATGAGGTTGGAGATGAGGAAGTACCTGCCCACGTTGTGATGCAGCTCCACGTACGCTGAAGGCTCGGAGAGAAGACACGAGTCACACCGCATGCCGGCGGACCATGGCGCACCCGCCCGCCATCATCTAAGACGCCGGACTCCAACGCGAGAGAGGGCCCCCCCTCACTCCTCTCCCTGGGAGGCCTCATGCACCGCAGCCGCTTCTGTGCCCTCGTCATCGACTGCAAGGTCGACGACATCGACGCCGCCGCCACCTTCTGGAGCCGCGCCTTCGGCAGGCCCGCCCTGCCCCCCTCGGCCGACAGCGGCAACTACCGCGAGCTCTCCACCCAGCAGGATGAGCCCATGATCCTCCTCCAGAAGGTGGACCACGAGAGCCGCGTCCACCTCGACATCGAGGCCGATGATCTCGAGGCCGAGGTGAAGCGGCTCGAGGCGCTCGGCGCGAAGCGCATCGCCTTCGTCAAGCGCTGGTGGGTGCTCGAGGCCCCCACCGGCCATCGCTTCTGCGTCGTCCGCCCGCAGCGCGGCCCCCTGGAGTCCCGCGCCAACTCCTGGGATGACGGGGCGGCCACACCGTAAAGCCCGTCCCCTGTCCCTCCAGGGAGCAGGCGAGCTCCGGGAGTGCTACGGTGGCCCCGTGGCGCGTGAAGATTCCATTGCGGAGCGGGTGGACCGGCTCGAGCTGCCATTCAACGAGTTCGGCGTCGACCCGTATGGCATCTCCAAGAAGCACCTCACCCTGGCGGCGTCCGTCCTGGCCGCCTTCTACCGGCACTACTTCCGGGTGAAGTGCTTCGGCATCGAGCACGTGCCGCCGCGCGGGCGAGCCATGATCGTGGGCAACCACTCGGGGGGCTACGCGGTGGACGGCGCCATGCTGGTCACCTCCCTGCTGCTGGAGATGGAGCCCCCCCGGCTCGGCCAGGGCATGGCGGAGAAGTTCATCAACCGCTTCCCCGTCGCCTCCCTGTGGACCAGCCGCACCGGCCAGTTCACCGGCCTGCCCGAGCACGCGCGCCGGCTGCTGGAGGATGACCGGCTCCTCATGGTCTTCCCCGAGGGCGCGCGCGGCACCGCCAAGCTCTACCGCGAGCGCTACTCGCTGGTGGACTTCGGCACCGGCTTCATCCGCCTGGCTCTCCAGACCCGGACGCCCATCGTCCCCGTCGGCATCCTCGGCGGCGGCACGGCCGTGCCCACCATCGCCAACCTCTATCGCCTGGGGCGCCTGCTCGGGGTGCCCTACATCCCCATTACCCCCTACCTGCTGCCGCTGCCGCTGCCCGCGCCGGTGGAGCTCCACTACGGCGAGCCGCTCACCTTCTCCGGCACGGGAGATGAGGACGACGAGGTCATCTCCGGCTACGTGGAGCAGGTGAAGGCGCGCATCGCCGGGATCATCGAGCAGGGGCGCGCGCGGCGCAGCGGGAGGCAGGGCTCATGAAGGTCCTCATCCTCGGCATCGCCGGGGGGATCGCCCGGAAGCTGGCCACGCGGCTGCTGGACGCCGGGCACGAGGTGCTCGGCCTCGACGTGCGCCCCTGGTCGAGCGCCCCCCAGGGCATCGAGTTCCACCGGGTGGACGTGCGCAAGCGCGCCGCGGAGGATGTCTTCCGCCGCCGCCGGCCCGACGCGGTGGTGCACATGGCCACCGTGACAGCCCTCTCCATGCGAAGCGGCGAGCGCGGCCGCATCAACCTGGACGGCACCAAGGCCGTCGTCGATCACTGCCGGGACTACGGCGTGAAGCAGCTGCTCTTCGTCGGCCGCCACACCTTCTACGGCGCCGCGCCGGACTCGCCGCTCTACCACACGGAGGACGAGCCCCCGCGCGCCCTGGAGAAGGTGCCGGAGCTGGCTGACCTCGTCGCCGCCGATCTCTACGCCGCCACCGCCCTCTGGCGCCTGCCCAAGCTCACCACCGCCGTGCTGCGCGTCGTCTACACGCTCGGCGCCCCCGGCACCGGGACGCTCGCCAGCTTCCTGCGGGGGCGGCGGGTGCCGATGGTGCTCGGCTATGATCCGCTCTTCCACGTGATGCAGGAGGAGGATGTCGTCACCGCGCTCCAGCTCGCGCTGGAGAAGCGCCCGCGCGGCATCTTCAACGTGGCCGGCCCGCCGCCCATGCCCTTCTCCGTCATCATCCGCGAGACGGGGCGCACGCCGGTGCCGCTGCCGGGGCCGCTGCTGGCCCGGCTGCTCGGGCGCTTCGGCTTTCCCCGCCTCTCCGAGGGCGCGCTGGCCCACATCAAGTACCCCATCGTCGTGGACAACCGCCCCTTCCGCGAGGCCACCGGCTTCCAGTACGCCTTCGACGAGGGCCGCATCCTCCGCACCTTCCGCGAGTCCGCCTCGCTCCCCGGCGCCGAGCTCTAGCGCCCGGCGCGCGCCACTTCAACAACCCGCAAGAACCCGCCGTGCTGGAGGCCCTCCTCTCCCACTTCGGCTCCATCGGGTGACGCGCTAGCCGCCCTCCCCCGGCGCGGCGGCCAGCTTGAACCCGAGCCCCTCCGCCACCTCCGCTTCACTCAGCAAGCGCCAATGGCCCGTGGGCACGTCCAGCACCAGGCTCCCCACGGCCTCGCGGTGCAGGGTCCGCACGGGGTACCCCACGGCGGCGAGCATGCGCTTCACCTGGTGGTGCCGCCCCTCGGTGAGCACCAGCTCCACCTGGTCCAGCGCGCGCAGCCGCGCCCCCGCGGGCCGCGTGGGCCCATCCTCCAGCACCACCCCTTCCCGGAGCCGCCAGAGCGCCGCCTTCGAGGGCCGCCCCGACACCTGGACCACGTAGCGCTTGGGCAGGTGCGTCTCCGGTGAGGTGGCGTACTGGAGCACCCGCTCGTCGTTGCTGAAGAGCAGCAGGCCGGTGGTGTCCCGATCCAGCCGCCCCACGGCGTACCACTCGAAGCCCCGGAGCTCCTCGGGCAGCACCTCGCGGAGGAGCTCGAAGACGGTCCCCACGCCCTCCGGGTCCGTCCCCGCGACGATGGCCCCCGCGGGCTTGTGGAACATCAGCACGTGCAGCGGCGCCTCCAGGCTCCGCGCCTGCCCGTCCACGCGCACCTCCACCCCCGGGAGCACCGGCGCGAAGGGCTCCCGCGCCACCTGGCCCCCCACCTCCACGCGCCCGTCGCGGATGGCCTGCTCGGCCTCCGCGCGAGGCATCACCCCGGCCCGGCCCAGCGCGCGCGCCAGCCAGTCTGCCCTGCCTCCAGGCGGCATGGGCCCCTTGCGCAGCCGCGCCGCCTCCAGCCACCGCGGTGTCTTCTTCGGGCGCACAGTTCTCATCGCTCTCCCGCATCTATTCCCAGGCCGGCCCTAGCGTACAGCCTCACGCTGGGGGCGAGTTGCCCACTCCCGATCGAGGAGGGGCATGGCTGCGCCCCGTGTCGGAGGCGCATGGCACAAAGCTGTCAGACAAGCAGGCAGCTTGGGCTGACTTCTCCCCGGCGGGTAGCTCCCGCCCAAGGAGTCGCGCTTCCGCGCGGAATGGCCTCAGCGCTTCACGCTCCGGGCCGCCTCCACCGCGCGGAGGATGGCCTCGGGCGTCGCTGGGGAGGCGAGCTGCACCTCCGTGCGCGGCGGACCGAAGGCGGCCACCGCGTGCCGCAGCGCCGTCACCGCTCCGATGGCGAGCATGAACGGCGGCTCCCCCACCGCCTTGCTCCCGTGGATGGTGCTGTCCTGGGGCGCGCGCTCCAGCAGCTGCACGCGGAAGTCCTCGGGCGCGTCCCCCAGCGCGGGGATCTTGTACGTGTCCGGCGAGTGCGTGAGGAGCCGCCCCTTCGCGTCGATGAGGACCTCCTCGCAGGTGAGCCACCCGAGCCCCTGGATGAAGCCGCCCTCCACCTGCCCGCGATCGATCGTGGGGACGAGCGAGCTGCCCACGTCATGGAGGATGTCCACGCGGCGGACGCGGTGCTCCCCCGTCAGGCCGGAGACCTCCACCTCCACCACGGCGCCGCCGAAGGCGAAGTAGTGGAACGGCTTGCCCTGCCCCATCTTCCGGTCATAGCCGATGTCCGGCGTCCGGTAGTACCCCGTGGCGGACAGGGACACCTGGGCCTGGTACGCCGCGTGCGTCAGCTCCGCGAAGGTGAGGGAGCGATGCGGGTACGCCGGATGTGACACCCGCCCCCCGGCAAAGACGATCCCCTGCGCCTCGGCCCGGTCCACCTGCAGCAGGTGCGCGGCGACGAGCCGCAGCCGCTCGCGCAGCACCTCACAGGCGGCCTTCACCGCCTGCCCGTTGAGATCCGAGCCGCTGGAGGCCGCCGTGGCCGAGGTGTTGGGCACCTTGTCCGTCGCGGTGGTCATCACCCGCACGTGCTCGGCGGGCACGCCCAGCGCGTGGGCGCACACCGCCCGCATCTTGGTGTGCAGGCCCTGCCCCATCTCCGTGCCGCCGTGGTTGAGCTGCACGGTGCCGTCCCCGTAGATGACGACGAGGGCCCCGGCCTGGTTGAGGAAGCTGGTGGTGAAGGAGATGCCGAACTTCACCGGCTGGTAGCCGATGCCGCGCTTCGTCCAGCGGGAGGCCGCGTTGAACGCGTCGATCTCCGCCCGGCGGCGCGCGTACTCGCTGGAGGCCATCAGCTCCGCGTGGATGCGCGGCAGGCGGTTGCCCTCCACCAGCTGCCCATAGTGGGTCCGGTGCTCGGACGGCTCGTGGTAGTAGTTGAGGCGCCGCACCTCCGCCGGATCCAGCCCCAGCCGCTCGGCGGCGCGGTTGAGCACCTCCTCCACCACGAACATGCCCTGCGGCCCGCCGAAGCCTCGGAACGCCGTGTTGGAGGGCTGGTTCGTCCGCGCCACCCGGCCGCTCACCTCCACATTCGGGAGGAAGTAGGCGTTGTCCATGTGGAACAGCGCCCGATCCAGGATGGCGTGCGACAGATCGTTGCTCCACCCGCCGTCGGAGACGAGCTCGGCCTTCAGCGCCAGCAGCCGCCCATCCTCGAAGAAGCCCGCCTCATAGCGAGCCCAGAACGGGTGGCGCTTGCCCGTCTGCTCCATGTCCTGGTCCCGGTTGAGCCACACCTTCACCGGCCGCCGGGTGGCCCTGGCCCCCAGCGCCGCCAGCGCCGCGAAGGGCGCCGCCTGCGTCTCCTTGCCGCCGAAGGCCCCACCCATGCGGGGCACCTCCACCGTCACCTGGTGCCGGCCCAGCCCCAGCACCTCGGCCACCTTCTCCTGCACCTCCGAGGGGTGCTGGGTGGAGGACCAGAGGCGCACCGCCCCGTCCTCCTCCATCACCGCCAGCGACGCCTGCGTCTCCAGGTAGAAGTGATCCTGCGCCCCCGTCATGCACTCGCCTTGGATGCGCACCGGCGCGGCGAGGAGCGCGGCCTCCGGCTCCCCACGGCGGATGAGGTGCGGGCCGGGATAGAGCCAGTGGGGCAGGAAGGAGCCCTGCTCGAGCGCCTCGCGGATGGAGAGGCAGGCGGGCAGCGCCTCGTACTCCACC
This sequence comes from Myxococcaceae bacterium, assembly GCA_016926755.1. Taxonomy (GTDB): domain Bacteria; phylum Myxococcota; class Myxococcia; order Myxococcales; family Myxococcaceae; genus Hyalangium. Next base: position 6,746 of record JAFGNZ010000178.1, read on the forward strand.
TCCACCAGCGCGGCGGCCTGACGGCAGAGCGCCGCGCTCTCCGCCACCACGAGGGCCACGGACTGCCCCACGCAGTGCACCTCGTCCACCGCCAGCAGGGGTTCGTCATGCACGCCCCGGACAGGGCACACGTCGTTCACCCCTGGGATGTCCTGGGCGAAGAGGACGGCGTGGACGCCCGGGAGCGCCAGGGCGCGGCGAGCCTCCTTGCGCACCACGCGCGCGTGGGCGTGGGGCGAGGCGATGACATGGCCCACCAGCGTGCCTGGCAGCAAGGGCAGATCATCCACATAGAGGGCCTCGCCGCTGGTGTGCTTCAGCCCGCTCTCGTGGAGGGCGGGGGCATGCAGGGGGCTCTTCACGTCCGACTCCCGCGGCGCGACTTCGGAGAGTATGGCGACCATCACTTCACCTCACCTGGACCGTCGCGGCGTGGCGCTCCTGGAGCCGGGGCGCTGGCTCGCTGAGCGTCTCCAGGAAGAAGCCCCGGAGCAGGTTCTTCGCCACCTGGGCCCGGTACCAATCCGAGCCACGGTGGTCCGTCCTCGGCGTGAAGTCCTCATCGAGGAGGGGGAGCACCGCCTCCACGCTCGCCTCCGTCCAGGGCTGCCCCACGAGCGCCGCCTCGGCCCGGCTCGCGCGCGCCGGACGGGCCGACATGCCCCCGTAGGCCAGCCGCGCCTCGCGGACGCGCCCCTGCTCGTCCACCACCACCCGGAAGCCCGCGGAGACGGAGCTGATGTCCAGCTCCCGCCGCTTCGACACCTTGTAGGCGATGGCGCGCGCCCCCGCGGGCTGCGCCGGCACATCCACGAAGGCGAGGAGCTCTCCGCGCCGCAGCGCCGTGCGCCGGTAGTCCACGAAGAAGTCCTCCAGCGCCATCCGCCGCTCCCCCGCCCGCGAGAGCACCACCGCCTCCGCGCCCAGGGAGATCAGCACCGGCGCCAGATCGCCAATGGGGGACGCCGTGCACAGGTTGCCGCCCACCGTCGCGCGGTTCTTGATCTGCCGCGCGCCGAAGTAGCGCGCCATCCGCTCCAGGGGTGGGCAGGTGGCCCGCGAGTAGTCCTCCAGCTCCGTCAGCGTCACCGTGGCGCCCACGCGGTGCCCGCCCGCGCGCGGCTCCAGCGTCCGCAGCACGCGCAGCGCCTCCAGCGACACGAGCAGCGGCGGCTCCGCGAAGCGCTTGGTCACCTCCAGCGAGAGATCCGTCCCGCCCACCACGAAGCGGGCCTCCGGGTGCGCGTCCAGCACGTCCCACAGCGCCTCGAGGGTGGCGGGGGTGAAGAAGCGCTGGGGCCCGGCCGTGTAGGCCAGCTCCATGGGCTCGGGCTTCGTCTCCGCCAGGGCGCGGGCGAAGCGATCGGCTGGCCTCAGGCCCGCCACGCGCGCGGCGGCATCCCGGATGGGCCGGTAGCCAGTGCAGCGGCAGAGGTTGCCGCACATCTGCGCGTCCAGCTTCCACGGCTCGTTGAAGTCCTCGCGGTGGCAGGCCTCCAGCAGCGCCATGGTCACCCCCGGCGTGCAGTAGCCGCACTGGGAGCCCAGCTCGCGCGCCAGCGCCTCCTGCACCAGGTGGTAGCGGCCGCCCTCCTTCAGCGCCTCCACGGTGTACACGCGCTTGCCCTGCACCATGGGCAGCAGCAGCAGGCAGGAGTTGATCGCCCGCAGCACCGGCGCCCCCTTCCCGTCCTCCTCCAGCACGGCCACCGTGCAGGCGCCGCAGTCCCCCTCCGCGCACCCCTCCTTGGTGCCCGTCAGGTGGGCCCGGTCGCGCAGGTAGCGCAGCACCGTGGTGGTAGGAGAGAGCCCCGACTCCTCGACGAGCCGGTCGTTGAGATAGAAGCGCAGCCGATCCATGTGTCCCCTGTCCGCCCCCGAGCGGCGGCTCTGGTGGAGTCTACCCCAGGGGCCGCCCCCACCTCACCCCCGGGTGAAGTAGATCGCCGCCAGGCTGACAAGGAAGTAGGGGCCCACGCTGGCGGCCCCCGCGTACTCCTTGGCCATGCGCTGGCCGAACAGCAGCGCCAGGAAAGTCACTCCGGACACCATGGCGCCCATGCATGCCAGCCGGGGGCTGCCGGTGGCCACCAGGGCGACGACGCCCGCGGCACACAGGGCTCCGGCCGCCAGCTCCAGCAGCGTGAGGCTCGCCAGCAGGGGCTTCACCAGCCCGCGGAGCACCGGCACCTTGGAGAACAGCTGCGTCTGCCAGCCCAGGTTGCCCTTCCAGTCGAGGACTTTGTCCAGGCCTGACTGGACGAAGGTGATGGCCAGGAAGGCCACGGGGAGGACCTGCAGCAGCCACGAGGCGAACTGGGGCGAGTCGATCGACGGCATCTCCCCACTCTACCCGGCTCCCACCCGTTCCCAAGTCCCCGTCAACCGGGGTGACCGTGCGGAAGTCGCCGTTTCAAGCGGGATTCCCCTTCCTCCTGGGCGCGGAGGCCCTTAAGTCGCCTGCATATGTCTCCGGATCTCACCGCCCGGCGTGTCTTCACCGGCCTCATCCTGCTCTCCATCTTCCTGCTGGCCCTCGTCGTGAAGCCCTTCGCCAAGGGCTTCTTCCTGGCCGCCGTGCTCGCCGGAGCGCTCTACACGACCCACAAGCGGCTCACCCGCGCCTTCCGAGGGCGCGCCAACCTGTCCTCGGGCCTGCTCTGCTTCGCCGTCGTGGTGGCCCTGCTGGTGCCGCTCACCGGCTTCACCGCCTTCCTCATCACCGAGGCCACCGCGGGCATGCGCTTCATCAACGAGACGCTGCGCAAGGAGGGCCTGGAGGGGCTCGTGGACCAGCTGCCCGGCCCGGCGCGCACGTTCACCGAGAAACTCATGGAGCGCTTCCAGGTGGAGGAGCTGCAGCTGGACGAGCAGCTCCAGCAGCAGGTGACCAGCCAGGGGGGCACCGCGGCCAAGGCGGTGACGGGGGCGGTGGCGGCCACCGGCTCCTTCGCCTTCCAGACGGTGATGATGCTCATCGCCCTCTTCTTCCTGCTGGTGGACGGCAAGCAGCTGGTGGAGTGGCTCGAGAGCGTCTCCCCCCTCCAGCGCGGGCAGACCACGGAGATCCTCCGCGAGTTCCGCCGGGTCGTCATCGCCGTGCTGGTGTCCTCGATTGCCACCGCGGGGGTGCAGACCGTGGCGGCGCTGGTGGGCTACCTCATCGCCCGTGTCCCCATCCCCTTCTTCTTCGCCGCGGTGACGTTCTTCCTGGCGCTCATCCCCGCCGTGGGCGCGGCCGTGGTGTGCTTCGCCGCGGCCGGGTTGCTGCTCATCACCGGCCACCCCTGGGCCGCGCTCTTCCTGGCCATCTGGGGCGTGCTGGTGGTGGGCCTGGTGGACAACATCGTCAAGCCCCTGCTCGTCAAGCGAGGCCTGCACATGCACGGGGCCATCGTCTTCTTCTCGCTGCTGGGCGGCCTGGCGACCTTCGGGACGGTGGGCCTGCTGATCGGCCCGCTCGTCATCGCCTTCTTCCTGGCGCTGGTGCGCATCTACGAGCGCGACTACGGCCGGCCTACCCCCCGGCGCACGGATCCGGCCACCCCGCCCACCTGAGGAGGGCGGAGGCCGCGGCGACTACCAGGAGGCGACGAGCCCCTCCTCCCACATGCTGTCGAAGTCGTCCTCCATGGGGGGCTTGGGCCGCGGGGGTTCGCTCGTGGACGGGAGCTCGCGGGCCAGCGGCGGCACGAGCTCCAAGTGAGGAGCCTCGCGGCGCGGCGCGTTAAAGGCGGTGTCGAGTTTCGGCGCGGTCAGCATGGTCCCCTCAGCCTCGAGTCCGAGATCTCCGTTCGGAGGACAACCCCAGCAATCGCCGTGCCGTCCATGAACGTCCTGGGAGCCACGGGAAGCCGGCCCGACCTCGAACACCCGGGTCCTTCTCTCCCAACGAAGGACCCGGGGAGTCATTTCCTCGCGTCCCCGCGCTGGGCCGCCTGGCTCTGCATGGAAGCCCTGTGCATCGAGGGCAGCCCGGTGCCGCCCATCCGTCGTTGACGGAAATCCGTGGCTGGCGAGCCACGGGTGTCCGGGAGCCCACGCCCTCCCTCGGAAAACCGGGTCTCGCCCGCGCCGGCTGCGTGAAAGGGCCGTTAGAAGCTCTGTGCCTCGACCGTGATGGTGGGGGAGCAGATCGTGCTGCTCGCCTGACAGACCTTGTAGGTGTAGCTCGTGCCCGTGGGGAACCAGATCCAGTCCGAGTAGTAGTCATCATTGGCGGTGGTCGCCACCTTCTGCTCGTTGCGGTAGACGTCCACGTTGCTCCCGACCGCGCCCGACCAGGACACGTCGCTCCCATGCAGGAGCGGGTCGATGGCGTAGGCGTACGCCTCGATCCCGATGGACGACACGCTCACCGCCTTGCTGGTGGTCGCGGTGGCACCCTGGTCATCGGTCACCGTGAGCTGCACGGTATAGGTGCCCGCGGCCACGTAGGTGTGGCTGGGGTTGGGCACTTCGTTGGTGGTGCCGTCACCAAGGCTCCAGCTCCAGGCGGTGATGGTGCCGTCCGAGGCCGTGCTGGTGTCGGTGAAGGCGCAGGACAGCCCGCTGCAAGAGTGGGTGAACGCGGCGGTGAGCGCGCTGTTGCCGCTGCCCTTCAGGAAGTCGAGCGCCGCCTTCGCCTGCACCAGGCCGTAGCCGTAGGAGTTGTCCCGCCCGGCGGTGCCGAGATCCTCCGCGGTGCTCTCCAGCGCCTGGCGGATCTGCGCGTTCGTCCACGCGGGGTTGACGCTCCAGATCAGGGCCGCCACGCCGGACACGTGCGGCGTGGCCATGGAGGTGCCGTCCAGGTGCTCGTAGCCGCTGGCCGGCCTGGTGACCTGGCTGACCACGGTGGCCGAGGCACTGAGGGCATTGGCCTTCAGGAACTGGCCATCCTCCTGGGAGAGGGTGACGGCGGGCAGGGTGCTGGTGCCGGTGCCGAGCCCGCCTTTGAAGGGGCCGGGGACGTTGTTGTAGAGGATGGCTCCGGTGGCGCCGCCGCTCTTCGCCGTGGCCACCTTGTCCGCGAACGTGGTGACGCCGCGCTCGCAGAGCACCATCTTCCCGCTCCAGCTCCCCGCGGCGTCGCACAGGCCGCCGTCCACCAGCGGCGCGGCGACGCCCGGGGTGCGCGCGGCGCCGTCCACGCCGTTGGCGACATAGGTGACACCGCTCACGGTGACCGAGGAGCTCTCCCTGGCCGGCCAGGTGGAGAGCACGCTGGCGCCGGGCGCCGCCAGATCGACCTGGTTGTTCTTCTGGGAGAACGAGGTGACCTGCTTGTTGGCATCGACGGCCGCCACCGAGATGACCGAGGGATAGGAGGCCGGGTAGCTGTACGCGGTGTTCCCGGAGTTGCCGGCCGCGGCGATGGAGAGCACGCCCTGGTCGAAGGCGCCCTGGAACGCATCGCGCTCGGTGGTGCTGGAGAACTGGCCGCCCAGGCTCATGCTGACCACATGGGCGTGGTTCGCCACGCAGCGGTTGAGGGCGTCCGTGATGCTGGAGCCGAAGGTGGCGCTGCAGTTGTTGCCGAAGATCTTCACGATGTAGAGCGAGATGCCGTTCGGGTTGACGCCCACCACGCCCGTGCCGTTGTCGAGCGCGGCGATGGTGCCCGCCACGTGGGTGCCGTGGCCGCAGCCGTCGGTGCTCCAGTCGGACGGGTAGCCGGAGACGCTGCCGTCCTGGATGTCCTCATGGGCCACGTAGAGGCCCGAGTCGATGATGCACACCTTGCGCTCGGTGGCAGAGCCCTGGGGCCACACCAGCGGCGCCTGCACCATGTCGACACCGAAGGGCACCTGCTGCGCCATGGGGTAGCGCTCCGGATCCGGCTCGATGTACTCGATGTCCGGGTTGCCACGCAGGGAGGCCAGCAGCGCGGGGCTCAGCTCGACAGCCACCGAGTGCTGTGGCGCCAGCTCCAGCTTCACCCGCGCGCCCTGCTTCTCCAGCGCGGAGATGCCCTGCGCGCTCCGGAGGCCGACCCCGCTCCGGTACTTGATGATGTAGCGGCCCGCCGCGCTCAGCCCGGCAGGACCCTCCGCCGCGGGGGGCTCTTCGCCTCCGGCAGTGGGCTCCAAGCCCGCGGCGTCGGCGCACGCCTGCGCCAGCAGCCCCAGGGAAACGAGACAGGGCAACAACCATCGGGTCTTCGGAAGTGCGAGTGACACGGGTTCCTCCTCAGGAGCCAGGCGCGGCCACCACCGGGGCGAGCGACGCGCGCCGCATTCCTGGGGCTGGAGCCAGCACAAATCCAGGCCAGGCTCCCAACGCATTACCTTCGCTGAACACTCAGCGAGCCCCCGGATTCACGCACGGACAGAATGCCTCGGTGGCAGTGTCTGACCCGGGACTGGCCGCGGCCTGGACCCGTGGCGGGGAGGAAGCGCTACAGTGGCTCCGAATGAGCACGGCCCTCGAACTGGTGCTGGAGGCAGGAGACATCACGGAGGCGCGCGCGGATGTGGCGCTCTTCAAGTACGCGCAGGGCTTCCACGGCGCGTCCCAGGCCGCCGCCCGGCGGCTGGACGCGGTGGGGGTCTCCTCGTCGCAGCTCGAGGTGGCGCCGGGGGACTCCCGCTTCGTGGAGACCCGAGGGGGGCTGAAGGCGCCGCTGGTGCTGTACCTGGGGACCGTGCGCCTGGGGGACTTCGGGTACCACGAGATTCGCCAGTTCGCGGTCCGCGCGCTCAAGGCGCTGGAGTCGCGCCCGGGCCTGCGCCACCTGGCCAGCACGGTACACGGCCCGAACTACGGGCTGGACGAGGACGAGGCCGTGCTCGCGTTCGCGGGCGGGCTGGTGGAGGCCTTCCAGCGGGGCAACGGGCCGCAGGGCCTGGAGCGCGTCACCCTGATGGAGCTCAACTCGCGCCGTGCGCTGCGGCTGCGCAAGGCGCTGGAGCGCGGGCTGGGGGGGACGCCTGGGGTGCAGGCGCTGCCAGGCGGGGGCTTCCGGGTGCAGCGCATGAGCGCGTTCGTCCAGGCCCCACCGCTGGCCTCGGCGGGCACGGTGTCCATGGAGAAGCCGCACGCCTTCGTGGCGATGCCGTTCGCGGATGAGCTGGAGGACACGTACCACTACGGCATCCTCGGGCCGGTGAAGTCCGCGGGCCTGCTGTGCGAGCGCGTGGATCAGGCGGTGTTCGACGGGCCCATCATCCAGCGCATCAAGGAGCGCATCGAGACGGCGAAGGTGGTGATCGCGGATCTGTCGATGGCCAATCCCAACGTGTACCTGGAGGTTGGCTATGCGTGGGGCCGAGGGCGGCCCACGGTGCTGCTGGTGCGCGACGTGAAGGAGCTGCGGTTCGACGTGGCCTCCTATCGGTGCATCATCTACCGGAGCATCCGAGAGCTCGAGGCCTCGCTGACACGCGAGCTGGAGCGGCTGGCCTGACAACAGTCAGACCGGGGTGCTACACACGCTCCTCCATGGACGAGCGGAGGGACGGACAGCGCGGCAAGCCCCAGGGGCCGAGGAAGCAGCCCCGGAAGGCGTCGCCGCGCTATCTGGAGAACGCCGCGCTGCACTACCTGAAGCGCTACGCGGCGACGGTGAGCCAGCTCAAGCGAGTGCTCGCGCGGAAGGTGGACCGCTCCCTGCGGTTCCACGGCGGCGACCGCGCCGAGGCGCTCGGCTGGGTGGACGCGCTGGCGGACAAGCTCATCCGCAACGGCCTCATCAACGACCAGGCCTACGCCGAACAGAAGGCACAGTCGCTGCGCGCCTCGGGGCGCAGCGCCCGGGTGATTGCCCAGAAGCTGCGGATGAAGGGAGTCGCCTCGGACGTCGTCGCGCGGGAGCTGGCCGAGGCCACGGCGGCCGTGCCCGAAGACGCGGCCGCACGCATCTGGGCGCGCAAGAAGCGCCTGGGGCCCTACCGGCGCGACGCGCGGACCCGGGAGGAGAACCGGCAGAGGGATCTCGCCGCGCTGGCGCGGGCAGGCTTCTCGTTCTCGACGGCGAAGAAGATCATCGACGAAGCGCCCGAGTAGCTGCCCACGACCTCAGCCCGTCTCAGAGCCCGAGCTCACTCAACCCTGGGTGATCCACCGGCCGTGGCCTCAGGGGGCCGTGCCGGACTTCGCGGCCCCTGAGCGGCGCTTGCCAGGTGCGCCGCTCTTCGCGGGGGCCTCGGCGGCAGGCTTTGGCATCAGCGTCTTGTAGGCCTCCTTCAAGGCCTCGGGGGTGCTCTCCAGCTTCGCGGCGACCTTCGTGGCCTCGGCGGGCGGCAGCTTCCCCAGCACGCTGCGCATCAAGTGCTGCTCCACGAAGCCCTGCGTCGTGTCCACCTTCAGGTCCGTCACCTGCCCCTTCGCGTCCAGCACGGGCACCAGCCGCGGCGCCGTGAGGAAGAGCACCGCCGGGACGTTCGCCGCCTTCACCCGCTGCACCACCTCGTCTCGCAGCTTGGGGTCGAACTTGATGCCCTTCTGCGTCACCAGCTCGCGGATGCCCTGATAGTCCCCGGTGGCCTTGATGACCATCAGCTTCGAGAGCAGCTCACCCACGGCCTCGCGCATCTTCGCGTAGTCCGTCACCACCCAATAGGTACGCCCGCCCTCCACCACCTGGCGCACCGCGCCCTTCTCCATCAGGAACATCACCGTCAGGTGCCGGCCGCGGTGGTGGTCCTCCTCCAGCTCATCGCCCTTCTCCACCCGCTGCAGGTCCGTGAGCGACTCGACGAGGAAGTCCCGGTACATCTGCTGGGCGATCTTCTCCGCGTCCGGGGACAGCTCCGTGAGCGCCGGATCGAACGCATGCCAGAGCGCGACGAGGTCCGCGCGCGCCTCCTCCAGTGTGTTGTCGTACTCCTTGAGGAACTTCGAGGGCGGCTGGTTCCCGAGCTTCTTCTTGTCCACCTGGCCCGAGGCGTGCCCCAGCACCTCGTGGAAGGCCACCAGCCACTTGCGCGCCGTGACGGAGTACTTCTCCGCCTGGGCGCGCTCCTCGGGTGTGCGGGAGAACTCGATCGCCAGCGGCAGCCGCCGCAGCGCCGAGGCCGCCTCCATCACGTTCGCCACCAGCACGCTCTTGCTCCCGTACTTCTCGCGGAGGTGCTGCTCGTTGGGCAGGTTGATGCCCGCGGGCGGCTGCGGATAGGTGGCGATCAGGTGGATGGCCTTCGCCACCGGCAGCGTCACCTTCTTGCGCCGGTAGGGCTGCGGCCACGGCGTGCGATCCTCGAAGTACTGCGCCTTCTTCGCGATCAGCTCCATCACCCGGTTCTCCGTCGCGTCCCGGTAGTGGATGAGCGCCTCCCACCAGCCCTTCTGCCCGCGCGGATCCACGTACGACTCGATGAAGCCGATGGTGCCCTCCACCATCGGGTCCACCTTCAGCCACGCGATGTTGTAGGCGTCCCAGTCCTTGGGCTCGCCCGTCTGGAAGTAGCGCACCAGCTTGGCCAGCACGGGCTTCTGCTTGCTGTTGGCCGACCGCGACGCCTCCTGCAGGTGGGCGATCACGCGCGACAGCTCCTCCGCATACAGCCCCGGAGGGATCCGCTTGTCCCCAGCGCGGAACACCTGCTCCACCAGCTTGCCGTTCACCTTCACCACCCGCGAGTTGAGCGGGTACCTCTCCGAGAAGCGCTCCAGGTCCTTCAGCGTCACCCCAGGCCCGTAGGCGGTGTTCGCCGAGGCGGTGATCATGTCCTGGCCCTCCGGCGGAGACTTCGCCGTGAGCGCGGGCTCGAAGGCGGCGTCGAAGATCGTCGGCCGCAGCTCCTGGAGCCAGGCCCGCAGGGCGTGCTCGTCCTTCACCCCCAGGGGCGCGCCAGCCCGGAAGGCACGCCCCGCCGCCGCCTCCAGCTCCCCCGCCGTGAACTCCGGGACGAACTTCTGCCCCGTCACCTGATCGTGGTTGCCCGTGTGGCCGTAGAAGAGCGACAGGTACGACTTCAGCCGCGCGTCGAACAGGCCCGGACCGCCCGCGCCCTCCAGGCCGAAGAGGTAGACGCCCTCCATGAGGCGCTTGACCTCCAGCAGCTTCCACCCGAGCTGGTCATAGGCGATGTCCTCGCCCGCATGCGAGGCGAGCGTCAGGTGCCAGGCGAGCCGCTTCTCCTCCGGGGACAGCCCGGCCACGCCCGGCGCGAAGAGCTGCGCGATGGCGAGCGTCCCGGAGCGCTCCTTGAGGAATGACTGGGCCGGAGGGGGGGCGCTCGTCGTCGCGGCCTCGGCAGGCTTGGCCTGCGGAGCTGCGGCGAGCATGGCAACCAGGAGGAGGGCGTTCATGCAGGCTCCAAGAGAGACAAAGCCTTGCAGTTAGCACCCGCCCCCCTTCCATTCCAGTCTGAGATGCAGCCCGGTGCCAGGGAATGCCAGAGGCCGCCCCGGCCCACACCGGGAGTCTGGCCTAGAAGGCGTGCTGGTCCTCTCCGGCGCCCCCTCCGAAGCCCTCGATGATTCCCCGGTTCTGCGGCACCGTGCAGGGACACACCTCATAGCGGCATGGGGCCGGCGCGACCCACAGGCGCAGCGTCCCATCGAAGATGTTGCCCAGGTGCCCGTCCCCGAAGCGCTTGCCCGGGTAGCAGGAGAAGGCGTCCCCTTTGGGGTGGATGATGAAGTACTTGCTGCCCGCGTGGCACATCCGCCCCTTGAGCTGGAAGCCGCGGTTCATCTGCGACGGCGACACCATGTCCCCGAACGCGCGATCGATGCGCCAGCGATCCACCCACCCGTACCGCGCCGGCTGCCCGTTCACTCGCATGAGCTGCGGGTAGAACTTGATGCCCGCGCCCTCGAAGCGCTCGCGGCTGGCGGCCACCTCCGGCACCTGCCCCGGCACCACCACGCTGTTGACCACGAAGGTGGCGCGCGGCCACTTCGCCAGCAGCTCCTTCACCGCCGTGGCCTTCTCGAAGAACTCCGCCTCCTCCACCTCCTCGCGGTGCAGCGAGCACGAGAAGGTGCGCAGCTGCTCCCCCGCCGCCTCGATGAAGGTGGAGATGACTCGCAGCGGGGCGGAGAGGTTGGTGAGCAGCGACACCTTGTGCCCCGCCGCCGCCAGCCGCTGCGCCACCTCCGGCAGCCGCTTGAGCATGAAGGGCTCGCCGCCGGAGATCTTGAACTCCCAGCTCCCCTGCAGCGCCGAGAGCGCCCCGAGCGCCGCCTCGAGCTGCTCGTCCGTGGGCCCGCCGATGCCCGGCATGTGCTTCTGCACGCAGTAGGTGCAGCGGTAGTTGCACCCACCGACGATGTTCCAGCTCACCGTGGGGCGCGGGCCGCTCATGGCAGCTCCCCCGCCTCGAGCAGCTCGCGGAGCTCCCGCGCCGCCGCGAAGTTCAGGTCGTGTTTCCCGCAGCGCGCGCAGCCCGGGTAGTACTCGCCCCGGTGGAGCCGCTGGCGCACGGCCTCGTACGCCGGCGCGCGCCACACCTCCTGGAAGGGGCCCTCCTTCACGTGCCCCGCCTCGATGTGTTCACAGCAGAAGAAGACGCGCCCGTCCACGTAGACGCGGCTGTAGAGGTAGCCCGCGAAGCACCCCGTCTCCTGCCCTGACGGCCACCTCCCCGACAGCTGCGCCTCATAGGCGTCCAGGTTGTGCTTCACCTTCAGCGCCTTGGCCAGCTTGCGCGCCGCCGGGAGCAGCTCTCCCAGCACCTGCTGCTTCTGCGCCTCGGTGAGCGCGTGGTGCTCGGTGCCGCGGGGCACATCCCCCACCTTGAAGGACGCGCGCGCCCCCACCTCGTGCGCCAACTGCACCATCCGCGGCAGCTCCAGGTAGTTCACCCGGTTGATGACCTGCACCAGGTTGACGGCCGTGACGTCCCGCACCACCCGCACGCCCTCCAGCAGCCGGTGGAACGTCTCCGGAGGCTGGTTGGGGTGATAGGCCACGTACGTCTCCGGCGACGCGGACGCCATGTTCAGCAGGAGCTGATCCACCCCCAGCTCCCGCACCCGCGCGAAGTCACACAGCGTCCCGTTGGTGATGATCGTGAGCCGCAGGCCCCGCGCCTTCACCTTCTCGATGAAGGCGTAGATCTCCGGGTGGGTGAACGGCTCGCCGCCCCCGCTGATGACGATGCGCTCGGCGCCCGCCTGGGCCGACTCGTCCACCATGCGGTGGAAGGTGGCCGCGTCCATCCGCTGGCGCTTCCACGCGACGGGCTTCGGTGTCGCCAGCTCCGGCGCGTAGTTCCAGCACGTGATGCAGTCGAGGTTGCACGCGTTGGTGACGTCCAGGTGGACCGTCTCCGGCCCGGTGCGCGGCTTGCGCTCCAGGTAGCCTCTCAGGCGCTCCCGCTGGGCTTCCTCGTTCTTCATGTGAGCAGCTCCAGCAGCGCCCGCGCCGCGGGCTCCGCGCCATTGCGCTCCACCCGCTTGCGCGCCGCCCCGCGCAGCCGCTCGCGCGTGGCCGGGTTCAGCACCTCGCGCACCGCCCGGGTGAGCCCCTCGCGCGTCAGCGGCGCGCACACCAGCCCGGCCCCCGCCTCCGCCAGCTCCCGCGCGCGCTTCTCCTGGTCATCCACCATCCGCTCGAAGGGGACGAACACCGAGGGGATGCCCGCGGAGAGCAGCTCGTGGACGGCGTTGTAGCCGGCCGCGGTCACCGCCGCGTCGAAGGCCGGGAGGAAGTCCAGCGCCGGGTAGCGCCCGTGCAGCACCACCGCGCCCTCCAGCGTGGGCGGCGGCTCGCGCCACAGCGGGCCCGCGCCCACCACCAGCCGCACCCCCGGCAGCTCTCGCGCCACCTGGGCCGTGAGGGTGAGCGCTCGCGCCCCCTCGGGATCTCCGCCGCCGCCAAACGAGGCGTACAGCAGCGTGGCGTCCTCCGGCAGCCCGAGCGCCTGGCGCGCCTGGGCCCGAGAGGGCAGCTCCTGGCGATCGCGGATGAGGATGGGCCCCACCGCGCGGGCCTTCGCGGGCTCGGGCAGGCGCCCCACCCGGGACACGTCGTCATGCGGGATGAGGATGAGATCGTACAGGCGCAGCGACGCCTGGAGCAGCTCCGAGCCCGCGGACTCCACGCGCTGCTCACGGAAGACGAAGACGTTCTTCTGCCGCCAGCGCAGCGCCGGGATGAGCTCCTCGAAGCTGCCCGTGGGGTAGGTGTCCACCACGAGCACGTCCGGATCGAACGCGGCCAGCGTGTTCCACGTCACCGTCTGCACCAGCTTGAGGTAGCTGCCCTTGCGCAGGCCGCAGCGCTCCCGGATCGTCTTCGAGGGCAGCTTCACCGCCGCGAAGCCCTCGCGGTAGATGACGTGGTCGGCCTCGGACGAGGTGAGGAAGAGCACCTCGCACTCCGGCGAGAGCCGCTTCAGCGCCCGCGCGATGGACAGCAGCCGGGTGACGTGGCCCAGGCCCAGGCCGTTGACGGCGTAGAAGAGGAAGCGGGGCGCGCCCATCAGGAGTGATCCCTCCAGTCGCGCTCCTCGCGGTGCTGGCTGGCCTGCCTCGCCGCGGCCTGGGTGGCTGCCTGCGCCGCCGCGGCCTCTCGCGCGCCGTCGAGATCCAGCAACTCGCTCACGGCGTAGGCCGCCACCCCACCCACCAGCGCGCCGCCCGCGGCGATCGCCGCCACCTCGGCCAGGGAGCGCTGCGGAGTGAAGTCCCAGGCCGGGACCATGCGGGTGCCCGGATAGGGCTTGTGGCGGTGGGCATAGGGATCATACCCGCCCAGCTCGCTCCAGTGCGTCGCCCGCCCCTGCGCCACGCGCACCTTCACCGGAGGCGGCTGCCCCGCGGAGGCCATGTTCGCGCACGGGGGGCACGCGAGCACGTGGGTGATCTCCGCGCCCCGCTTGAGCGGCACCTGCTTCCGGAAGGAGGGATTCGCCAGGGGGCGCGCGCAGAAGTAGCAGCCCACGCGCTCCCCCTCGGGCAGGAAGGCCTTGTCGCCGAAGAGCGATCGGGCCCGCTCCATGGCCGCCTTCGCGCCCTCCTCCGCCGCGTCCACCGAGGCCAGCACCTGCGCGATCTTCGACCTCCCCTGCCGGGCCCCGGCCAGCTCGTCGCGCGCCCGCTGCTCCGCCATGGTGGCCTGGTTGAGCATCGCGCGCAGGTCGGCATCCTCCTCCAAGCGCAGGGCGTGCTCCACCGAGACGAGCGAGCTTGCCACCTGCTCCAGCCGCTGCTCCAAGGGGGACAGGTCCGCCGCGCGCGCCGGTGCTCCGGACTCCCCGCGGGAAGAGGACGGCCCTTCGCCGGACGATCTGGAGCTCCGCGTGAGGCGGCGGATCAGGAGGATGAGCCCGACGACCAAAGCGATGGGCGTGCCGAGGCAGAGAGCGACCCCGACGGCTTCTCCTATCTTGTGCGCGGTCGGGTGGGTGAGCTCGGGGCCGGGCTCCTGCGCCGTCGTGCCACCAGCAGAGGCATCTCCACTGGTGGAAGGCTCTCCCGGCGGCTCCGTGGGCGCCGGGGAGACAGAGTCCTCGGGGGAGAACCCCATCTCCCGCAGCTTGTCGTCGATCTCCGCCCGCTTGTACGCCGGGTCCAGGGTCCTCGACTGGAGCAGGGCGTCCCGCGCCTCGCCGTAGCGCTTCAGCTTCCGCAGCGCGAGCCCGCGGTTGTATTGCCACCGCGCCTTGCCAGGCTCCAACGCGGCGGCCTGATCGAACTTCTCGAGGGCCGCCGCGTAGTTCTTCGCGTCGTAGAGCCGCTTGCCCTGCTCGTACACCGCGAGCGCCCGCGCGCTGGCATCCGCGTCCGCCGCCCCCGTGCCTCCACGCTCCGCCGGCGCCTGCGCCAGCACCCCGGTCCCCAGCAGGAGCACCAGCCCCAGCGCCAGGAAGTTCCATCGCTTCACGTGCCCACTCCTCCCGTCGGATTCGTCGGGAGTTAACGCCACAAGCGGCGGGAGGGGCAATGCACGTCACGAAGCAGACGCAGGTGGAGCTCCCTTCCCCCGCGCTTCAGTCGCTCGTCACGAGCAGCGGCGCGGAGAGGGGGCGCTCCTCGCAGTCGCGCGCGGTGCCGTCCTCCCACGCCAGCATCAGGAAGTCCGCTGCCTCATCGAGCGCGATGATGGGGTGGTGCCACACACCGGCGCGGTAGTTCACCCCCTGGCCCGGGCCGCACACGAAGGCGTGCAGCCGGGCAACGGCCGGCTCGCCGCGCGCGTCGTCCGGACAGACGACGACGAGGAAGCGCCGGCACGCGAGCGGCACGAACAGCTGCGTCGAGCAGGGGTGGCGCTCCAGCAGGCGCACCTCGAAGGGCAGCGCCTTCGCCACCGAGCGGAAGACGGCGAGGTTCGGCTGTGCCCCCGGCCGGCTGCTGGCGAGCTGGGCCACGCGATCGTACCGGGTGGCCGTCCCCTGGTTGGCGCTGGTGCCGCCCGCCAGCTCCAGGCCGATGACATCACCGAAGGGGGCGAACGCCTCCCGCGTGAGGGGTTGTGCCCGAAGTGCCTCGCCCATGCTCCCTCCTCCTGCCAGGGACACCCGGAGCCAGTGGCCGGTCCCGGGTGTCCCGCCATGCGCTCTCCGCGCCGCGGCCTACGGCGAGACGCCGGCCCCGGAGACGTTGAGGGTGTAGCTCCCCGTGGCCCCCGAGTAGCCGACGACGCGCACGTAGTAGGTGCCCGGCGTCGACACACTATAGCTGCCCTGCTCCGGGTTGCTCGCGGTGTACCCGCGCGCCAGGTACGTGCTGGTGTCCGCCTCGCTGTACAGGTACCAGTCGAGATCCGCGCTCCCGGAGATGGTCAGCGTCACGGTGACCGTGCCCGCCGCGGTGACGGTGAACGTGAACCAGTCCGCGTCAGCGCTGGAGGAGATGGCGCCGGAGACGTTCGTGCTCGCCGCCACCCGGCCGTCCGCGGTCGCCGCGGTGCCGTTGTCCTCGGACTCGGAGGTGATGGCGTCGGAGGGAGTGCCCCCGCCGCCGCCGCCACCGAACGCGGTGCCATCCGCCTTCGTGCCCGGCGAGGAGGAGCCGACGGCGCCCGACAGGCTGGTGTGCAGGGCGAAGGAGCCGCTGCTGCTGACATCCGGGCTCCGGTTCGCCGACACGCCGTCCGTGCCGCTCACCCCCGAGCTCAAGGTGGCCGTGTCCACCACCGTCCCGGCCGCGTTCTTCACCGTCACGGTGTCACCGCTGTTGGACAGGCCGAGCGAGCCCGTCGACGCCGCCACCGCGTTGGCCAGGCCCGAGGGGATGCCCGAGGCCCCGCCGAAGACCACCACCGCGCCCCCCGCGGCCACGCTCGAGCCACTGGCGAAGGTGTGCCGCACCGACGAGGCGTCGGAGATCGTCCAGCCGGAGAGATCCACCGCCGTGCTGCCCGTGTTGACCACCTCCACGAACTCGCCGCTCACGGCCGAGCCCGCCTCGTTGACGAGCACCTCGTTGATGAACACGCCGCCCGTGCCGCCGCCGCCACCGTCGGACACGGTGATGGTGAAGCTCGCGTTGCTCGTGTCGCTGAGGGTGGAGCTGGACGCGTCGCTCACCCGCACCTTCGCGGCGGTGGTGGCGCTGCTCGGCACCGTCCACGCGTAGCTGCCCGCCGAGGCCGCCGTGCTCGAGGTGATCGTCGTCCACGTGCTCCCGTTCAGCGTGTACTCCAGCTTCACGTTCGTCACCCCCGAGGCCGTCCAGGTGATGCTGTGCGCGCTGCCCCCCACCCAGCTCTCGCCGCCGTTGGGGGAGCCCACCGTGACGCTCGCGCCGGTGGTGTCACTCGGGATGAGGAAGTCCTTGATGATGCCCATGTGCTGCATGTTCGTGGCGCCGCTGTCGCCGCTCAGCGCCGGGGAGATCTCCGAGAGGGGCGAGTGCACGCGCGTGTCCACCACCAGGCCGCTGGCGTAGCTGCTCGCGCCGATCAGCGTCGCCGTCTGGTACTGGCGCAGATCCGCGTCCACCAGGACGTGATCATACGGCTTGCCGCGGCTCGCGTTGGTGTTGGTGTTGCCGTTGCGATCCGCCGGGTACGGGCTCGCC
The DNA here is from genome assembly GCA_016926755.1 of Myxococcaceae bacterium. Lineage (GTDB taxonomy): Bacteria > Myxococcota > Myxococcia > Myxococcales > Myxococcaceae > Hyalangium. The sequence continues at coordinate 23,645 of JAFGNZ010000178.1, forward strand.
GTGGACACCACCTGGGAGAAGGTGCTGAAGCAGGACTCGGAGCGGCTGTCGGTGTTGAGATCTCCGCCGATCGCCAGGTAGTCCCCCGCGGGCACGTTGGCGTTGATGAAGTTCACCAGGTTCGTCGCCTCCGTGTTGCGCACGCTGCTGCTCGCGGTGAGCAGGTGCACGCTCACCACCCAGAGATCCTTGGGGCCCGGCACGTCGATGCGCGCCCAGGCGAAGTCACGGTTGCTGACCTGGTTGTCGTCCCACTCGCCCGCGGCGAGGATCGGCCAGCGGCTGATCACCCCGTTGGGGATCTGCGCGCCCCCCTCGCGGTAGTAGGAGAAGGTGGAGCCGAACGCCGTGTCGACGAAGCTACGGATGGCGGACGCTGAATTGTCGCCATAGTTGAACTCCTGGATCATCACGATGTCCGGCTGCGTGCCCTGGAAGATGCGGGTGCCGTGGCCGGGATCGTAGCTCTGGAGATTGCCACTGGTGATGTTCGCGGCCATCAGCCGCACGCGCACGGTGGCGAGCGCGGACTCCTGCGTGTCCAGCGAGTCATCCTCCACCCCACCCAGCGCTGAACCTCCGCAGGCCACGAGTGTCAGGGAGAGCAGGGCCGCCACCAGGCGACGGTGTACGAGCATGTACCTCGAAGAGGATTCAGTGATTGGCACGATGTGGGATCCTGCCCCGGAACCGGAGCGATGGAGGGTTCACGGAGACACCACGTCTCCGAGAAAGCGGGCGTGAAACATACTCCGCCACTTCTCGTTATCGCTTCAGCGCGCGGGCGCGTTGCGTGGCCTCGCGGTGAATTGCTCCCCTGCTCACAGTGCGGTCGCGGCGGACACCGCCACGAAGAGGTAGCGCAGGCCCTTGCCCAGCGCGGTGAACACCAGGAAGTGCGCGCCACGCACACCTCCGAGCCCCGCCGCGAGGACGAAGGCGTCCCCCAGCACGGGCAGCCACGAGAGCACGAGCAGCGGAGAGCCCCAGGCTCGCAGCCGCGCCTGGGCGCGCTCCAACCGCGGCCCCTCGCGAGCGCTCCGGCGAGCGAACCACCGGCCCAGGCGCCCTCCCCCACCCTTCGCCACCCAGCGCCCGAGCAGGTAGAGCGACAGCGCGCCCAGGACATTGCCCACCGTGGCCACCGTGACGGCCAGCGCCGGTGAGACGCCACCGGTGATGACGGCCACCAGCAGCGCCTCCGAGGGCATCGGCACGATCGAGCCCGCCAGCATCGCGATGATGAACAGGCCGGGCAGGCCCCAGGCGGCGAGCGTGGAAGGATCGGGCATCGAGCACCTGAGTTCTCTGGTGGGGTGGGCGGAGGAAGTGGGTTAGTAAACGCGGCCATGAAAATCCAAGCCTTCGCCGCTCCAGGGAAGGGCCAACCGCTCGAGCCCTTCGAGTATGAGCCCTCGCCGCTCGCGCCGCATGACATCGAGGTCCGGATCTCCCACTGTGGCATCTGCCATAGCGATCTCCACCTGGTGAACAATGACTGGGGGATGAGCCGCTACCCCCTGGTGCCGGGCCACGAGATCATCGGCACCATCACCCAGGTGGGCTCGGCGGTGACGCGGCTCGCGCCTGGCCAGCGCGTGGGAATCGGCTGGCAGGCGGACTCCTGCGGCGAGTGCGAGTGGTGCGCGCGAGGCGAGGAGAACCTCTGCTCGCGCAGCGCCCCCACCTGCGTGGGGCGCCACGGCGGCTTCGCCCGCTCCATCCGCGTCAACGGCCACTTCGCCATCCCCGTGCCGGACGGGCTCGGCTCGGAGAACGCCGCGCCGCTGCTGTGCGCCGGCATCACCGTGTACTCGCCCCTCCGGGCCCACAACCTCGGCCCCCAGCACCGGGTGGGCGTCATCGGCATTGGCGGGCTGGGGCACCTGGCGCTCCAGTTCGCGCGGGCATTCGGCTGCGAGGTGACGGCCTTCTCCAGCAGCGCGGACAAGGAGGCCGAGGCGCGGCGCCTGGGCGCCCACCACTTCGCCGCCACCCGCTCCCCCGAGGCGCTCAAGCGGCTGGCGGGCTCGTTCGACTTCATCCTCTCCACCGCGAACGCGGATCTGCCCTGGCTGGACTACGTGAGCGCGCTGCGCCCCTACGGGACGCTGTGCTTCGTGGCCGCGCCCCCCAGCAACCTGAGCGTGCCCGTCTTCCCCCTGCTGAGCGCCAACAAGCGGATCGTCGGCAGCACCATCGGCGGCACCGCGGCCCTGCGGGAGCTGCTCGAGGTGGCGGCCCGGCACGGCGTGAAGGCGCAGACCGAGCGCTTCCCGCTGGCCCAGGTCAACCAGGCCATGGCCCGCGTCGCCCGCAATGAGGTGCGCTACCGGGCCGTCCTGGAGCTCTAAGCCCGGCCCCCGGCGCCCGGCCCGACGAGGAGCGAGCGCGGCGGAGGTCCATCCGTTATAGTGGAAAAACCTCCGCCGCTCCAGCCAGCAGTGGGGTAACGTCCGCTCCCCATGGAAGCCCCCTATGACAAGCTGCTCTCGGTCCTGCTCGAAAGCCGCCAGCGCCGTTGCTTTCCCCCGGAGATCCGCACCGCGGCGCCGGAGTTCGTCCAGCAGGTGCTGGGGCTGCTCTTCCCCCACTTCGCCGAGAAGCTGGAGTGCAACGCCGCCGCCATCCAGCGCGACGTGATGGCGGTGGAGGCGTGCCTCGTCCGGCTGCAGGCGATCCTGGCGCCGCTCTACCCGGGCGTGGACACCCGCATCCCCCAGCGCTTCATCGCGCAGCTGCCGGAGATCCACGCCTGGCTGCTGCAGGACGCCGAGGCCCTCCACGAGGCGGACCCCGCCGCGCGCAGCGTGGATGAGGTGATCCTCACCTACCCGGGCTTCTACGCCATCGCCATCTTCCGCGTGGCCCACGCGCTGCACCTGTTGGGCCTGCCGCTGTTGCCCCGGCTGCTCACCGAGTTCGCCCACCAGCGCACCGGCGTGGACATCCACCCGGGCGCCACCATCGGCCGGCGCTTCGTGATCGATCACGGCACCGGCGTGGTGATCGGCGAGACGACGATCATCGGCGACGGGGTGAAGCTCTACCAGGGCGTGACGCTGGGCGCGCTGGTGGTGCAGAAGAACCTGTCCGACAAGAAGCGCCACCCCACCCTGGAGGACGAGGTGGTGGTGTACGCCAACGCCACCATCCTGGGCGGAGACACCGTGGTGGGCCGCGGCAGCATCATCGCCGGCAACGCCTGGCTCACCCAGAGCGTGCCAGCCCAGTCCGTCGTCACCCGCCGCAGCGAGGTCCGCCACCGCGGCGCGGACTCGGAGCTCGGCGAGCTGGAGTTCCACATCTAACCCGCGCAGCCCCCCACCCCGAGGCCCTACCGTATGAAGGCAGCCAACATCCTGCAGACCATCGGCAACACGCCCCACGTCCGCATCAACCGGCTCTTCCCCTCGCGCGTCGAGGTGTACATGAAGCTGGAGCGCGCCAACCCGGGCGGCAGCATCAAGGATCGCATCGGCCTGGCGATGATCGAGGACGCCGAGCAGCGCGGCATCCTCAAGAAGGACAGCGTCATCATCGAGCCCACCTCGGGCAACACGGGCATCGGCCTGGCGATGGTGGCGGCGGTGAAGGGCTACAAGCTCATCCTGGTGATGCCCGAGTCCATGAGCCTGGAGCGGCGCCGGCTGATGGCGGCGTACGGGGCCAGCTTCGAGCTGACGCCCCGGGCCCAGGGGATGAAGGGCGCCATCGCGCGCGCGCAGGAGATGGTGGCGCAGAACCCCAACGCGTGGATGCCGCAGCAGTTCGAGAACGAGGCCAACATCGAGGTGCACAAGCGCACCACGGCGAAGGAGATCCTCCAGGACTTCCCGGAGGGGCTGGACTTCATCATCACGGGCGTGGGCACCGGCGGCCACATCACCGCGTGCGGCGAGGAGCTGAAGAAGGCGTGGCCCCAGCTGAAGGTGTTCGCGGTGGAGCCGGCCAAATCGCCGGTGATCAGCGGCGGCCAGCCGGGGCCGCACCCCATCCAGGGCATCGGCGCCGGCTTCATCCCCAAGAACCTGCACACCCACGCCATTGACGGGGCGATCCAGGTCTCCGAGGAGGAGGCGTTCGACTTCGCCCGCCGCTCGGCGCGCGAGGAGGGCATCTTCGTGGGCATCTCCTCGGGCGCCGCGCTGGCGGCGGTGAACCGGAAGCTCTCGGAGCTCCCGGACGGCAGCCGGGTGCTCACCTTCTGCTACGACACGGGCGAGCGCTACCTCTCGATCGAGAGCCTCTTCCCGGGCTGAGCGCGCTCAGGCGCGCCCGCGCAGCATGAGGTTCCAGTAGAGCCGCGGCAGGCCGTACTTCTTCACCAGCCACATGTCGCGCCGCTCCTGGAGCGTGTCGATCAGCGGGAAGCTCGGGGCGGGCTTCCCGTCGTAGTCGAACTCGGCCAGCAGCAGCTTGCCGTAGCCGGTGGTGAGCGGACACGAGGCGTAGCCGTCGTACCGCGCCAGGGGCTCTCGGCCCGCCATCACCGCCAGCAGGTTCTCCACCAGCACCGGCGCCTGCTTGCGGATGGCGGCGCCCGTGCGCGAGGTGGGCAGATCCGACGCGTCCCCCAGCGCGAACACCTCCGGGTAGTCCGGGTGCTGGAGCGTGTGCTTGTCCGCCTTCACCCAGCCCTGGTCCGGGCCCTCCCGCCAGGCCAGCGGGCCGCGGCGGATGAAGTCCGGCGCGCTCTGCGGCGGCGTCACGTGGAGGATGTCGTAGGGGATGACGGCCTCCGCCTTGCCGCCGTCCTCGCACGTCACCTGGAAGACGGCCTCGCGCTTGCCGCCCCGGACCTCCACCAGCTCGTGCTGGAAGCGCGTGTCGATGCCGTAGCGCGCCACCACCCCCTGCAGCACCTCCGCGAACGGCTTGACGCCGAAGAGGGCCTTGCTCCCCGAGGCGAAGATGAGCCGCGAGCGCCCGAGCCGCCCCGTGCGCTGCAGGTGATCCGCCGCCAGGTACATGATCTTCTGCGACGCCCCGGCGCACCTCACCGGCGTGGAGGGCTGGGTGAAGAGCGCGATGCCGCCGTCGAAGTCCTGGATCATCTCCCACGTCTTCGGCGCCAGGGCGAAGTCGTAGTTGCTGGACACGTAGGGCGTCCGCAGCGCGTCTCGCAGGCCGCGCACCTTCTCCCAGTTGAGCTGGATGCCCGGCGCGACGACCAGGTAGTCGTAGCCCACGCGCACCCCCGACGCGGTGCCCACCTCCCGGGTGATGGGATCCACCTCCTCGGCGCGATCCTGGATCCAGCACGCGCCCTTGGGGATGAAGTCGGCCTCCTCCCGCACGCTGTCCTCCGCGCGCGCCACCCCCGCCCCCACCAGCGTCCACAGCGGCCGGTAGTAGTGCTTGTGCGAGGGCTCGATGATGGCCACCTCCTTCACCCCGAGGCGCCGGAGCCGCGCCGCCACGGTGATGCCCGCCGTGCCTCCGCCGATGATGACGACGCGGAAGCGCTCGCGCGCGGGCAGCAGGGCCAGCGGCGCCGCGCGGGCCTGGGGAGTCGGTGCGAGCTTCATGGAGCCTCCTTCAGCGGATCACCTGGGTTTCTGCCAGGTGCGCTTACGGGAAGATCCGCGAGCTGATCACTCGTCCCGTCGATCCAGGGATCCGTCCTGAAAGAGACGCGCCCGCGGCCTCACGCTCTGGTGAAGTCCCGCACCATCCCCAGCAGCCGCTCCACCTCCTCCGTCCGATTGTAGAAGTGTGGCGACAGGCGCAGGCGGCCCCGGCGCAGCGAGAGGCTCACCTCGCGCTCGGCCAGCCAGCCGTACAGCGCCCGCGGATCCCCGGCAGGCGGCAGGAAGGTGAGGATGCCCGCGCGGTGCTCCGGCGCCGGCCCCGTGTCGCAGCCCATGCCGCGCAGGCCCTCCTCCAGCGTGGCGAGCAGCTCGCGGATGCGGGCCTCGATGGCGGGCACCCCCACCTCGAGGAGCAGCTCCAGCGCGGCCCCGAGCGCGTAGATGCCCGTATACGCGTGGCTGCCCTCCTCCAGCTTCCCCGCGTCCGCGCGCAGCTCGAAGTGCGAGCGGTTGAAGTTCCACGCGTCCGTGGTGCTCCGCCACCCCACCAGCACCGGACGCAGCCGGGGCAGCACCTCCCGCGCCACGTACAGGAAGCCGATGCCGGAGATCCCCAGCATCCACTTGTGGCTGTCCGCGCTCAGGAAGTGGACGCGGCTGCGCTTCACGTCCACCGGGATGCAGCCCACGCTCTGGATGCCATCCACGCACAGCAGCGCCCCGGCGCGCTCGCACACCGCCCCCACCGCCTCCAGGTCCGTCCGGTAGCCGCTGGCGTACTGCACGGAGCTGAGCGCCACCAGCCGCGTGCGCGGCGTGAGCGCGGCGGCCACCGCCTCCGGGGTGATGCCCCCTTGCGTCGCGGCGATCTCCCGCACCGAGACGCCGCGATCCCTCAGGTGCAGCCAGGGGTACACGTTGGAGGGGTACTCGAGCGAGGTGGCCACCGCCACCTCATCCCCGGGCCGCCAGTCCAGCCCCTCGGCCACCAGCCCCAGGCCGTGGCTGGTGTTGCGCACGAAGGCGAGCTCCTCCGGCTGCGCGCCGATGATCCGCGCCGCCAGCCGCCGGACGTGCTCGGCCCGGGCCTCCCACGCGCGCTCGTGCTTCACGCCGTGGTGGACGACATCCTCCATCCACTCGCGCACGGCGGCGGCGGCGCGCAGGCTGGTGGGCGCCACCCCCGCGTGGTTGAAGTAGAGCTGCTGCTCCAGGACGGGGAACTCGGCGCGGTAGGAGTCGAGAGGGGTATTCACCGCCCCAGTCTAGCGGCTCGGCGGCGAGCCCACAGCGGCGCCAACGCCAGCAGCAGCCACCCCAGGCCCGCACCGGGCGTGCCGGCCCCGCAGCCGCACCCCGAGCTGCCCCCCTCCACGGTAACTGGGAAGGTGCAGGTCGCGGTCCTGCCTCCCAGATCCCTCGCCTCGGCGGTGACGATCGTCTCCCCCACCGGGAAGGTGCTGCCGGGCTCGTGGCTGTAGCTCACCGTGGGCGGGGCCAGGTTGTCATCCGCGCTCGCCGCGGGGAAGTCCACCCTCGCGCCCTCCTCCTCGGTGGCCACCGCCTGCTGGGGCCCCGGGCACGTGATGGTGGGGCCCACCGGATCGACATGGTTCACCTGGAAGGTGCACACCGAGGTGTTGCCCACCGCGTCCGTCGCCGTGATGGTGACGGGCGTCACCCCCACCGGGAACTCACTCCCGGAGGGCGCGCTGGCGCTCACCGTCACCGTGGAGAGCTCATCCACCGCCGACACCGGGAAGGTGACGGGGATGGGCGCCGCGCTCGTGGCAATCCGCACCACGTCCTCTGGGCATTGGATCCGCGGCGCCCGCGTGTCGGCGACGTACACCTTGAAAGTGCACGAAGCGGCGCGGTTGTCAGTGGGTGCGCTGTTCTCGTTGTCGGTCGCGGTGATCGTGACGCTCGTCTCTCCCTGCGGGAAGGCGCTCCCGGGGCTCGCGTCGCTCCCGAGGGGAGGGACGCTCGTGTAGGTGATGTCCGGCGACGCGCTGACGGCGTCGCTCACTCCAAAGGAGTAATTGACGGGCGTGACGCTCAAGCTCGTGCCCTCCTGCCGCACCTCCTTCGGGCACAGGAGCAGCGGCGGCCTCGTGTCCACCACCTTGACCTCGAAGCTGCACGTCGTGACATTGCCAGCCAGATCCATCGCCGTGGCCGTGATGGGGGTGGCCCCGAGTGGGAACTGGGACTGAAGCGGGGGGGCGTAGCTCAGCGAGAGCCCCGTCAGCGAGTCATCGAACGCCGCCGCGGGCGGACTGGTGAACAGGGCCCCCTGAGCGCTGATCGCCTCCACGCGCTGGTCTCCCGGGCAGAGCAGCGCCGGCGCGAAGCAGTCCACCTCCTGGAGCGGGAGGGCGAACAGCTCTTCGCCGAAGTCCGGGTGCGTGGCCACGAAGTAGAGGTTCCCGCCCGAGACCGTCATCCCGTGCGGGGCGGAGAAACCGCTCCCCGGGGAGAGGTCCGTCAGCCTGTACGCTCCTGTCTTGTCGACCTTCCACAGCTCGCTGCCCCAGACGTGATCATCCACATACAGCAGGAGCACTCCTGGACCTTGCGTCAGCGTCTGCAGGGTGGGAGCGGGCGTCTGGGGGACGAAGTTCGGAACCCGCAGGGTCCCCGCCTCGGTCCCATCGCTCCTCCACAGGTGCTGCCGGCTGTTCTCGTCGGTCGCCAGAAAGAACACCGTCTCACCCACGGCGGTGAGCAGCTCGGGGGAAGAGTCCTGGATGCCAGGCGCGATGTCCTTGACGAGCTTCACCTGCGTTCCATCACTCATCCACAGCTCGTTGCCGTATTGATCACTCTTGCTGAGCGTGAAGAAGAGCGTCTTGCCGGCGCCGCTGGTGTAGTTCCCATGGAGGCTGTAGAGCGGGCTGGCCAGCTCGCTGGGGACGAGCTGCGGGCTCGCCTGCGGCGTCCCCGGGAGCCTCCAGAGGCCGAAGTTGCCGCTCCCATCCGTGGCGAAGAAGTAGAGCGAGTCCCCCGCCACCGTCAGGTGGGTGGGATTGCTGCCGAGGTCGCCCTCCCGCAGGTCCGCCACCTGCCGGGCGACCCCGCCCTCGTCGATCATCCACAGCTCGGCGCCGGTGGCGGCCTCGTCATCCGCCTGGAAGAAGAGCTTCCCCTGGAAGACGGTCAACTCCGCGGGCCGGGAGTCCCCCAGCTCGGAGATGTCCATGACGAGCGAGGTGAGCCCCGACGTCCCGTCACTCATCCACAGCTCGAGGCCCTGGGTGGACATGTTGTCGTCGTTCCCATCCTTCATCGCGAAGTACAGCTTGCCGTTCAGGGCGACGAGCTTGAGGGTGCCTTCGAACTGGGGCGGAAAGCTCCTGAGGGGCTGGGTGCCCGCCTCCGAGCCATCGCTCCTCCACAGCGTGAGGTCTCCGCTCGGGAGCGAGACGATGAAGAACAGCCTGTCTCCCACGGCGGTCAGGTTCGAGAGCACCGCGTTGCTGGCCGGCCAGGCGCTGGGGCCCTTCACGAGCACGGGGGCTGTCCCATCGCTCTTGAAGAGCGCGCTGCCGCCGGTGGCGCCTGTGTCCGCGGTGAAGTAGAGCGTGCCCTTCACGTCCACGAGGTTGTCGGGAGGCGAGCCGCCAGCGCCCACCAGGTCCGCCACCAACCTGGGGGTCGCGCACGGCAGCCCGGGCACGGTCCCCCCGGCGGCCTCCGGGGGCAGGAGCCCTCCCACCCCAGGCAGGAGCAACAGCAGCAGGTGCACGGCGCGCCGGTGGAGCCACATGGTTCCGCTCTTCTCCAGGGCTGAGGCCCAGGCTCCTGTCTACCTCAGTCCCTCGCCCGGTGGGAGCCCCCGGCGGCCTGGCGGGCCCGGGGAGCGCGCGCGCCCGTGAAAAACACGACGGCCGGCGCCCTCTGCTCCGGGCACCGGCCGTCCAGGACTGCGAGTGAGGGCGGGCTAGCGGTTGGCCAGGGTCCCCGAGCCCTCCGTGCTCTGCGGCGCCGAGAGCGGAGCCGCGGGCGGGGCGGCCTTCACGTCGAACGTGCACTCCCCCGTCCCGACGTTGCCCGCGTTGTCCAGCACCGAGAACGGCACCGTGTAGAGGCGGTCGGTGCCGTCGGAGTTGGCCTCGACGCGCAGCCGGAACTGGCTGTTGGTGACGACCTC
>JAFGNZ010000179.1 GCA_016926755.1 Myxococcaceae bacterium
ACCGTGGCGCCCGGGATCCGGCTGCCGCTGGACACCTGCTTGTTCAGCTCGCTGAACAGCCGCTCCGTCAGGTGCTCGGTGCCGTGCTGCTCGATGAGCTCGCGCGCCTTCCACTTCCACCGGTGCATCTCGTCCGCGCTGGGCGGGCTCCGGCCGTTGAACTGCTGCGCGAAGGCATCGTTGACGGCCTTCTCGAGGACGGCGTCGCTCACGCCGGGACCGGTCTCCGCCGGGGGCAGAGGAAGGACTTCCTTGACGGGCGCGGCCTCGGGGTTGAGCTGCATGGGCGCGGCCCGCGCCGCCGTGAAGCCATCCGCCTGGGCAGCCCGGCCGCGAGCCGCGGTGGGCGCCGCCTGAGACTGCGCGAGGGGCTTCGCCACTTCAGGGGTCCGGTTTCCCTGTCGGATGATCGGGGAATTGGGCTGGGTGACGCGGGTCATTGGATATCTCCAAGAGTTACTTCCATTGTCGATGGCGGCCGTGTAGGTGTTGCGTGGACGGGCGTCGCTTCCTCCACGTTCGCGGCGATGCCCAGGCTACGGCCGAGGAGTCCCAAAAAAAACGACGGCAGCCCCCGAGGTGGACTCAGGAGCCGCCGGAAATGCTGCACATCACTTCAAGCAAGGAGCTCGAGGGAGCGCTGCGGACTGCTCCCCTCGCCGACGTCGATCACTCGAAGCGATCGGACGCCATCTCCTTCATCTTGTTCATGATGTCGTTCATCATCTTGTTGACGCTGTCCTTCAGCATCTGCTGGGTCATGGACTCGACCTGCAGGGTCTTCTTGAGCTGGTCCGTGTACTCCTTCGGACCTGCGTTCGGATTGGCGTTGACCCACGCCTGCATCTTGTTCTCGACGCGCCCGGAGATGGCCTTGTCGTGAGACTCGCCCATCGTCGCGATGAACTCGTGGTACCCCGCGAGCTTCCGCTGCTCCTCGGTCAGCGTGTACTTGCCGTTCTGCAGCGTGCTGCTCGCCTTGAAGTCGGCAGGAAGCGTCGGGGCCTCCTGGGTCTGTCCGGCAGCGCGCGCGGTGGTGGTGGGGGGCGGACGGCCAACGGCTCCAGCCATGGTTCATGTCTCCTTGTGAAGTTCATCCAGATTATCAGCTTCTATATGAGGAAGTTGCGCCTTCCTGATCACCTCCCCGCCACTCCCGCCGCCTCCTCTCTTTAAGCTCTTGGAACTCTTGGATTTTCACACTCCGAGAAGTCCCGTACTCCACTGACTCCCAGAAGTACTTGAACATCCCGTGGCACTTCGTTCCACTGCCTGCGAAGCTACGCGGATTGCCCCTGGGGCCTGGCGGTGTTCCTCCCTTGCCCCGCTCCGCTCGAAAGGTACGGATCATGAGAACGCGCTCTGCCCTGCTGTCCTCTGCCCTGGCCTGGCTTTGCTGCGCCGCGCTGCTGTCCGGGTGCGAGTCCAACAACGGCGGCGGCGGTGGTGGCGGTGGCGGCGGCGGTGGCGGTGGTGGGACGCCGAACACTCCGCGCAGCGCGCCTCCCGCGGAGCTCAAGGGAGACTGGAAGTTCGGCATCATCTCCTTCACCAACTTCTGGACCGATCAGGGCCAGTACGTCGGCAACGCGGGCGGCACCTCCGTCTTCTTCACGTTCGAGGAGGACGGGACGTACAAGCAGCTGGTCCACATCAGCCAGCGTCAGTACGCCTGCCACCTGCAGACCTGGACCGAGACGACCGGGACGGTGAAGTTCGAGGCGGACCGGTTCACCGTGTACCCCCACATCGGTCGGTACAAGGCCTCGGACAACTGCTCGGACTCGAACAACTTCGACCGATCCATGACGGACGCCGAGCGCCAGGAGCGCATCGAGACGTTCCTCTGGAAGTTCGAGACGAACCCCAACAACGGCGTGACGTACCTGATGATCGGCTTCGACAACAACACCTGGAGCCACTTCCAGCGCCCCGAGTAGCCGGACGTCAGCGGCGCTTGCGCTCCCGCAGCTCGATGAGGCGCTGGAGCAGTCGCCGCGCCTGCTGGACGATGGGGCTGCCGGCGGTGCCGCTCTCCAGCACGTACTGCAGGTCCTCCTGGGCCAGGAGCAGATCGCCCCAGCCCAGGCGGATCTCTCCGCGGTAGAGCCGAGCCGTCAGATCCGAAGGATCCAGCTCGAGCGCCTCGTTGAAGCTCGCCACCGCCCGCTCCAACACCCCTTGCGCCATGTAGATGGTGCCGAGCAGCGTCTGCAGCGCAGCGCCCCCCACTCCCAGCGCCGCGAGCTTCTCCAGCATGCCGCGCGCCTGCGTCAGGTGCCCCTGCGCGAAGAGCTTCTGCGCCACGGCCAGGCGCTCGGCCAGCAGGCCCGACACATAGGAGGCGCCAATGGAGCCATCCGCGAACGGGGCCGGAGGGTGCCTCCCCGGCCCGCGAGGCACGGGCTGCGCCCGGAGCGGTGAGCCTGACGCCTGAGAGGCAGGCTCTCTCGGGGGCGGGGAGCCCGGGGGAGCCGACACCGGGGCGGCCTCCTCCTCGTCCGGCTGCAGCGAGAGCTCAAGCCCCATGGAGAACTCCTGGGTGATGATCCTCTCGCCATCACGCTCCTCGGGGACCGGGGGGCGCGGGGGGCGCTTCTCGAAGTGGTAGATCTTCACGGGGCCGGGAGGTGACTTCCGATCCGACCCATGCGAGCTGGTCATGTTCCCACGCGGTGCCTGCTGTCCCGGCTCCAGGGTTACTTCATCAGTTCGGGTTGAGCGCTCCGCTGGGCAGCCTCGACGGTCTCCAGGGCCGCCGCCGCCAGCAGGCGCGCGCGCATGGTGAGCGGATCCTTGTTCTCCGGATCCAGATCGACGGCCCGGGCGAAGTCCTGGGCCGCTTCCACGATGTTCCCCAGCCGCAGGTGCACCTCGCCCCGGTTCACGAGCGCGGCTGAGTCCCTGGCGTTGAGCGCCAAGGCCAGGTTGAAGTTCTCCAGCGCCGGATCCAGCTCATCCTCCGCCAGGAAGATGGCCCCCAGCGCCGTCCGGTAGTACGCCTCCGCGGGATCCTGCGCGCACAGCTCCTCGAAGATGGCGCGGGCGCTGCCGTAGTCGCCCTGCTCGTAGAGCTCGAAGCCCTCCATGGCCCGCTCCAGCAGTTCGGGCCCGGTGGTTCCGTTGTCGGGATTCGCCATCGATTGGAGGACCTCAACAGGCACGCACAACCCACACCCGTGCGGGCGCGCGGAGGTTAGCACGTCCCTTCAAAGCCATGGAAGCAACCCAAACCCGGGAAGCTCCGCCCTGGCTCCGCTTCGCGAGGCGGGCCCTCCCTCCCGAGCCGGCGACATTCACTCTGCGAAAAGCAGAACCGGCTCCGCGACGGGGCC
>JAFGNZ010000180.1 GCA_016926755.1 Myxococcaceae bacterium
ATGACCGTCGCCGCCGGCGGCACCATCTACGACGAGAACGGCAAGATCCTGAAGAGCTACGAGGGCCGGCTGCCGGCGGTGCTCGAGTTCGACGTGCCAGCCGAGTGCAAGGCGTTCACCCTCGAGGTGGCGGGCCAGCGCTTCACCCAGCCCATCCCCGAAGAGCACGAGGACGAGCACCACGACGAGGAGGAGGAGGAGCACGAGCCCGAGCCGGTCGCCGCTCCCGCCGCCCGTCCGCATCGCGGTCACCGCCACTAGCAGGGAGCGACATGTCGCAGCAGAAGAAGATCGTCCAGGTGCTCGGGCACGTGCATGGCCCTGACTGCAAGCACGACCATGACCACGACCACGCTCACGCGAAGGAGCATGGCGAGAAGCACGTGCACGGTCCTCACTGCAAGCACGACCATGGGCATGACCATGACCACGACCATGATCATGAGCACGACCATGAGCACGGGCCCGGCTGCAACCATGATCATGGCCACCATCACCACCACCCCGCGCCCAAGCGGATTCGTCCTCCCGGACACCGCGCGGCGGAGGGCGGTGGCGTCGCGCTCCAGCTCGATCTCGAGGGCGCGCTGCCGGGAGAGACGGATGAGGTCGGCCGCTTCGAGAAGCTCGAAGGCGCCCTGAAGGCCCACCGTGGCATCTCCGAGGTCCACCTCCGGCGCGACAACGGCTACGCGGAGGTCTGCATCCACTACCAGCCCGAGCGGGTGAGCGCCTCGCAGCTGCTCGAGCTCGCGCAGCGCACGGGCGGCGTGGTCGCCAAGCGCTACAAGCAGCACACCTGGTTCGTGCGCGGCATGGACTCGGCTGACGCGGCGATGGTGATCGAGCACGCCGTCAGCAAGATGAAGGGCATCCTCTCCGCGAGCGTCGCGTACGCCAGCGAGCGCCTGGTCATCGAGTATGACCGCGAGGCGGTCTCGCTCCAGGACGTGGAGGCCCGGGTGAAGGCGCTCGGGTATGGGCTGGAAGTGCCCATGGCGGGCCACGCCTGCTCGCACCACGCGCACGGCGGCGGCCTGGCGCCCAAGCTCGAGGTGCCCCTGGTGGTGCTCTCGGGCATCCTCCTGGCCGCCGGCTGGGTGCTCGAGCGCTTCGTGCCCGTCCCCGCCCTGGTCCCGACGATCACCTGGGGCCTCGCGATGGCGAGCGGCGGCTTCTTCGCCATCCGCGGCTCGCTCAAGTCGATCGCCCAGCTCCGCATCGACATTGAGACGATGATGGTCGTCGCGGCGATCGGCGCGGCGTTCCTCGGCGCCTGGTTCGAGGGCGCCTTCCTCCTCTTCCTCTTCAGCGCGGGCCACATGCTGGAGCACCGGGCGATGGACCGCGCGCGCCGGTCGATCGAGGCGCTCGGTCAGCTGCGCCCCGAGATCGCCCGGGTCCGGCGTGGGAACGACGTCGTCGAGGTCCCCGTGGAGACGGTCCAGCGGGGCGAGCGGATCGTCATCCGCCCCGGAGACCGTGTCCCCCTCGATGGCATCATCCGCGAGGGCAGGAGCGCGCTCGAGGAGGCGGCCATCACCGGCGAGTCCATCCCCGTCCCCAAGAAGCCGGGGGACTCGGTGTTCTCCGGGACCATCAACAGCGAGGCCGTGCTGGAGGTGGAGGTGTCTCACCTCGCCTCGGAGTCCGTGCTCGCCCGCGTGGTGGACATGGTCGCCCAGGCCGAGGCCCAGAAGGGCCCCAACCAGCGCTTCGCCCAGCGCCTGGAGCGCACCTTCGCGCCGCTGGTGATGATCGCGGCGGTGGTGTTCCCCGTGGTGCTCGTGGTGCTCGGCACCCCGGTCGATCAGGCGATCCTTCGGGCCGTGTCGCTGCTCGTCGCCGCCTCGCCCTGCGCGCTGGCCATCTCCACGCCCTCGGCGGTGCTCTCCGCCGTGGCGGCGGCGGCCCGCGGCGGAGTGCTCATCAAGGGCGGCATCTACCTGGAGCTGCTCGGCGGCGTGAACGCCATCGCCTTCGACAAGACGGGCACCCTCACCGTGGGGCGCCCCAAGGTGCTCACCGTCGCCGCCGCCTCGGGCGTGACGCGCGATGAGCTGCTCGGCACCGCCGCGGCCGTCGAGTCCCTCTCCGCCCACCCGTTGGCTCGTGCGGTGGTGGACGCCGCCACGGAGCACAAGGTCCAGGCGCTTGCGGGCAAGGATCTCGAGGCGATCCACGGCAAGGGCATCCGCGCGAAGATCGGCGAGGAGCCGGTCGAGGTGGGCAGCCTCTCGCTCTTCGAGGGGGAGTCCATCCCGGCGGAGATCAGCGCGGAGGTGCACAAGCTCGAGGAGGCGGGGCAGACCACGATGGTGGTGCGCAGGGCAGGGCGCTACCTCGGGGTGATCGGCGTCGCGGACACCGTCCGCTCCGGCGCGCACCACGTCATCCAGACGCTCAAGCAGGCCGGCGTCACCCGCACGGTGATGCTCTCCGGAGACAACGCGCGAGTGGCCAAGGCGATCGCCGCCCAGGTGGGGATCGACGAGGCGCGCGCCCCGCTGATGCCCGCCGACAAGGTCACCTCCGTCCGCGAGATGGGCCGGCAGGGCTCCGTGGCCATGGTCGGCGATGGGGTGAATGATGCTCCCGCGCTCGCCGCCGCCGCCGTGGGCGTGGCGATGGGCGGCGCCGGCTCGGATGCGGCGCTCGAGACCGCGGACGTGGTGCTGATGAGCGACGAGCTCTCCCGGCTGCCCTTCGCGCTGGAGCTCGCGCGCAGGGCGACTGGGGTGATGAAGCAGAACCTGGTGATCTCGCTCGGCGTCAGCGGCGTGCTGATCATCGCCGCGGTGTTCGGGCTCACCCAGATCAGCCAGGCCGTGGTCCTCCACGAGGGCAGCACGCTGGTGGTCGTCGCCAACGGGCTGCGGCTGCTCGGCTTCCGGCCCAAGGTCGCCGCGGGTTCCCCCGTGGGCGAGGCCGGCACCCAGGTCGCCGTCGGCTAGGGCTCCAGGCCCGGAGGGGAGCCGCGCCATCCTCTCCGGCCGTGGCAGCTCGCTCCGGGCCAGGCGCTGACGGCGCCACGGCCAGGGGCGCTACACTCCGGAGGCATGCGCCTCTTCCCGTGGCTCCTCCTGGCCGTCCTCCTCGCCACCTTGCCCGCGCGGGCCGAGCAGCCCCCGGTGCAGCTGGCCCCGGGCGAGCAGAAGGTGATCGATGTGCCCGGCATCCGCCGCGTCGCGGTCGCCGCCCCTGACGTGGCGGACGTCAAGGTGGTGGGCAAGTCACAGCTGCTCATCGTCGCCCAGCGCCGCGGGCGCACCGCCCTGACGGTGTGGACGCGCAAGGGGCAGCTCCAGCACACCCTCGTCGTGGAGCCTCCCCGGGCGGAGGAGCTGGCCCGGGAGCTGCGCGCGCTGGGCTTCCCCGAGCTGGAGGTCCGCACCGTCGGTGATCGCGTCGTCGTCGATGGGCACGTGGACTCGCTCCAGGACATGAAGACCCTGCGCGCGCTCGTCTCCGGCCTCTCCTCCGTCACGCTCCTGGTGCGCGTGGACGGCCAGGTCGTCAAGGCCGCCCTCACCAACACCGCCGAGCAGATCAACGCCGCCCTGAAGCGCAGCGGCATCCTCTCCGCGCGGGCCGTGGTGCTGGGCCAGCGCATCGTCCTCGAAGGCTCCGTCAGCGATGAGGCCGAGCGCGACAAGGCCCAGCGCATCGCTGACACTTTCTATGAGGACCTCCAACAGACCCTCGGTCCACATTGACACACATCGGGGAGAACTTGACGCTTCGGGTCAAGGGTTTTGTTTGACACGTCCTTGACGCATCCCTATTGTCCGCGAATTCCTCTGCCCGGGGCGTAAATCCCTGTGTTTTCGGGCAGATACGTGCGGGGGCTCAGCGGACCCTGGGAGCGGCGGTCTGAGTGAGCGCAGTTCCACGGCCGCCGCGCAGGGAAGGACCGCGAGAGAGCACCCGCGGTAGAGGCTGAGCGTCACCGATGACCACTGTCGAGATCATCTTCCTGGGCGTGTACTTCTCCGTCCTCTGCGTGTTGGCCGTCTATGGCTCGCACCGGTACCGGATGGCGTACCTGTACTACCGCCACAAGTTCAAGCTGCCTACACCCAAGGGCGTGCTGCCGAGCCTGCCGCGCGTCACCATCCAGCTGCCCATCTTCAACGAGATGTACGTCGTCGAGCGGCTGGTGGACTCGGTGTGCCGCATCGACTACCCGCGCGAGCTGCTGGAGATCCAGGTGCTGGACGACTCGACGGACGAGACGTGCGGCATCGCCCGGGCGTGCGTGGAGCGGCACCGGCAGAAGGGCCTCAACATCGTCTACATCCACCGGGAGAACCGGCTGGGCTTCAAGGCGGGCGCGCTGGAGCACGGGCTGAAGCTGGCCTCGGGCGAGTTCGTGGCGGTGTTCGACGCGGACTTCGTGCCCAGCCCGGACTTCCTGCGGCGCACGGTGCCGTTCTTCTCGGACGCGAAGGTGGGCATGGTGCAGGTGCGCTGGGGCCACCTCAACCGCGACTTCTCCATCCTCACCCAGGCGCAGAGCATCTTCCTGGACGGGCACTTCATCATCGAGCACACGGCGCGCAACCGCTCCGGGTGCTTCTTCAACTTCAACGGCACCGCCGGCATCTGGCGCCGCGCCACCATCTCGGATGCGGGCGGCTGGCAGCACGACACGCTCACCGAGGATCTGGATCTGAGCTACCGCGCCCAGCTCAAGGGCTGGCAGTTCATCTTCCTGCCCGAGGTCATCTCCCCGGCCGAGGTGCCGGTGGACATGAACGCCTTCAAGAGCCAGCAGCACCGCTGGGCCAAGGGCTCCATCCAGACGGCCAAGAAGCTGTTGCCCACCATCCTCAAGAGCCAGCTGCCGTTCGAGGTGAAGCGGGAGGCCTTCTTCCACCTCACCAACAACATGGCGTACCTGTTGATGGTGCTGCTGTCGGTGCTGATGCCGCTGTCCATGGTGGTGCGCTTCCAGCACGGCCTGTATGGGACGCTGTTCCTGGATCTGCCCTTCTTCATCACAGCCACCGCCAGCGTGTGCGTCTTCTACGTGGCCACGCAGCGCGAGCAGGGCATCCAGGGCTGGCAGCGGGTGAAGTACCTGCCGTTCCTGATGAGCCTGGGCATCGGCCTGGCCATCAACAACGCCAAGGCGGTGCTGGAGGCGCTGCTCAACCAGCAGTCCGGCTTCGCGCGCACGCCCAAGACGGGCGCCGAGGGCAGGAAGATCGTCCAGGTGAAGAAGAGCTACCTGGGCGCCAAGACGCTGATGCCCGTGGTGGAGCTGCTCTTCGCGGTGTACTTCACGGGCGCGCTGTGGTTCGCGATCGACGCGCGCATCTACACCTCGCTGCCGTTCATCATCCTCTTCCAGGCGGGCTTCCTGTACGTGGGCCTCTCCAGCCTGCTCCAGGGCCGCCTGAAGCCGGCGGAGAGCCCCGCCAGCACGCTCAAGGCCTCCGAGGAGCAGGCGCAGCGGGCCGCCTGAGCCCGCTTCAGCTCTCGGGCCCCGCGTCCGGGGCTCCCGTCCCTCCGTCGGGAGCACCTGTCCCCGCGGCGGGAGCCCCTCGGCGCAGCACCTGCTTCGTCCAGGTGGGCGGAGGGCCGCTCGGGGGCGGGCGGCACGCCTCGTCCAGGGCGGTGCTCGCCACCGTGCGCAGCGTGAGGCTGTCGTCGGCGCAGGCGGTGATCTCCGTGGGGAACGTCACCGGGCACGGGGTGCCAGCGACGGTGAAGCCCGTGGCGCGGGTCTCCCCCACGAAGCCCTCGGGCGTTCGCGTCAGCACCAGCGTGATCGCCCCCGCTTCCGGAGCTCCTCCCACCCCCCCATCCCTCCGCGCGCGGGCCAGGGTGAGCGACAGGGTGCGGCCATCATCCTCGGCGAGGTAGCGAAACGCCGGATTGCCTACATGGTGGTACTCACCCGCCTGGTTGCGCTCGCAGCCTGGGGGGATGCGCACGGGCGGGGGCCCCTCGGGAGCTCGCGAGGGGCAGGCCACGAGGGCGGAGAAGGCGAGGGCACCAAGGGGGAGGGACAGTGAGAGCGGACGAGGCATGGCGGCGCATCTTTCATCACCCCGCCTTTCGGGGGCACGGTGTTTGACCCCCCAGTTACGACTCTCTAACCTTCGTGGGGCCATGTCCTTTCACCGTGCCGCCGTCCTCGCGCTGGTGGCTGCCCTGGTGGCGCCCCAGTCCTTTGCCCAGGATGACCTCTTCGTTCCCATCCCGAAGAAGGAGGGGGGCAAGAGCAAGAAGCTCGGCAAGCGGAAGACGTCCAAGAAGGCCACCGCGAAGAAGCCGCCGGCCGCGGCCGCCGCGCCGGAGGAGGATGATCTGATCGTCCCCATCGCGCCTGGGGGGCCCGCCCAGGCCGAGGAGCCGGAGCCGGAGGAGGACGACCTGATCGTTCCCATTCCTTCCAGGAGGCCCGCGACTGCGAAGAAGCCGCCGGCGTCCAGACGCGCGCCGGAGGAGGACGATCTGATCGTCCCCATCACGCCTGGGAAGAGCGAGCTGCTCGTGAAGCTGATGGGTGGCGTCAAGGGCGCGCGCCTCTACGTGGACAACAAGGAGGTGGGCTCGCTGCCGCTGTCCGCCCCGCTCCAGGTGGACGAGGGGGTGCACACGCTCGTCGTCCGCCGGCCCGGCTTCGCCGACTTCTCCCGCCGCGTCACGGCGCGGGAGGGCAGGCCCGTCGAGCTCAACGTGGCGCTCAATGCCACTGCGGGTGTGGTGACGGTGGTGGCGGACGTGCCTGGCGCCACCGCCACGATCAACGGGCAGCCGAGGGGGGCGCTCCCGCTCAATGGGATCCTGCTCAAGCCGGGCTCGTATGACATCGTCGTGAGCGCCGAGGGCTTCCTCCCGGAGCCCAAGAGCCTCGCCGTGCGCGCGGGCCGGGACTACACCGTGACGGCCAGCCTGCGGCCTGACGAGAGCAGCAAGCCCGCGGTCGTGGCCACCGCGGATCGCCCGCAGCAGCCGGTGCTGACGCCCCCGCCGCCGGCCGTCACCGGCACCCCCTCGATTCCGCTCACGCAGGATGAGGAGCCGGTGGCGAGCTCGGGCCAGCCGTGGTTCAAGCGCTGGTACGTCTGGGCCGGCGTGGGCGCGGTGGTGACCGCGGCGACGGTGGGCACGGTGATGGCGACGCGCGGGGATGCGCCGCTGGACCTCCGGAGCAACCCGGACGAGAGCGTCTGCGGTGGCAGGTGTGACGCCGTTCTCAATGGCAACGGCATCATCCGGTTCTGAGGCCCGGGGGACGGGCCCGCGCCCCCGCTACTGCCCTCGCAGGTCGTCCTCGTTTCCCCGCGAGGGGGATTCGAGCAGCAGGTACACGTTGCTCACCCGGCCCACTCCCGAGTAGTCCAGCACCGTGGCGCGGACCTTGAACGGCGCGCTCTCCGGGAGCAGGTTCGTGAGGTCCACCACGCCGGGCTCGAAGGTGAAGGACATGGGGCCCACGTTGTCCACCTGGTTGCGGCCGATGAGCACGCTGTCGGTGAAGCCCACCGCGCCGCGGTTGAGCACCTGGCCCTTCTCGTCGAGCACCTCGATCAGGATGAAGTTGTCCACCGAGAAGCCTTCCTTGCCCGCCGCGTCGCCGTAGAGGCGCGCCTTGGCCCCCTCCAGCCGGAGCAGCGGCGACTCTCCCGTGGCCACCACGCGCGGGGTGCGCTCGAAGTCGCGCGTGTCGATCTCCACGTCCTCGCGCCGCGCTTCGATCTGCGAGGTCTCCCGCTCGGGCGTCTCCGCCAGGAGCTGGATGGGACGCGGAGGCCCCGAGCGGGTAGGTGTGGCGGGCACCTGTTTCATGCACGCGAGAAAGGAAGCAGCCAGAACGGCCAGGCCGAGTTTGCGAGCGGTCATCGCTCGGGCTTGTAGCGAGCGCTTCGCCGAGGGGTCAACTAGCATTCCCCCATGACGCCCGCTCCTGGATGGATGGTCCTCGTGCTGCTCTTCGCCGCGGCTCCGGCCCTGGGAGGCTCGCCCGAGGTGCAGCTGTGCCTGCAGCACCTCAAGCCCAGCGAGCGCGAGCGGGCCGAGAAGCGGATGGGCCCGCTGGAGCAGCTGCCGCTCTACCGGGTGCAGCTGGAGGTGGAGCCGACGAGGCGCGAGGTGAAGGGCCGGGTACAGGTGGAGGTGTTCGCGAAGAAGCGGAAGATCTCCGAGCTGTTCCTGCGCCTGACGCCGAACGCCTCCGGCACGAAGGTGAAGCTCTCGGAGGCGACGCTCGATGGCAAGCCGGTGACGCTGGAGCGGCCGGAGCCGACGCTGTTCCGGCTGCCGGTGGAGCCGCCCTTGGAGCCCGGAGCGGTGGCGAAGCTGGAGGTGATGCTCCAGGCGAGCGTGCCTCGCGGGAAGGCCAACGCGGGCTCGCTGCTGGGGGCGCTCGGCGCCTCGGGGCCGCCGGGGGACTATGGGGCGTTCGCGGCCTCGCCGGACTTCCTGAGCCTGGTGGGGATCGTCCCGATGATGTCGCCGCTGAGCGCGGATGGGAGGCCCTGGGCGGGGCCCTCGGGGATCGGCGATCTGGCGCTCTACGAGCCCTCCAACGTGCTCGCCAGCATCACCGTCCCGCACGGCTGGCAGGTGCACGCCACGGGCGTGGCGCTGGGCGAGGTGCCGGAGAAGAGCCGCGGGGTGCGCTTCAGCTTCGCCGCGGCGCTGGTGCGCGACTTCCCGGTCTTCGTCTCCCGGGGCTACGAGAGCTCCTCGAAGACGGTGAACGGCGTCACGGTGGAGAGCTTCTACGCCGCGCGGGACGCGGCGGTGGGCCAGCGCGTGCTGCAGTACACCGCCTCCGCGCTCGAGGAGTTCGAGCCGCGGCTGGGGACGCTGCCGTACAGGCACTTCCGGGTGGTGGAGGCCCCGCTCTCCGACGGGGCCGGCGGCATGGAGTTCCAGGGGCTCATCACGGTGGGCACCTCGCTGTACCGAGGCGTGGCGGACCCCAACAGCATCCTCTCGGGCGTCCAGGGCATGGAGATGTTCGAGGCGATGATGAAGGAGCTGTCCGCGCTGGGCGGGGGAGCGACGGGCGGGGTGAATCCGTTCGCCCACATCGCGAAGTCGATCGAGCGCACGCTGGAGTTCACCGTGGCGCACGAGGTGGGGCACCAGTACTTCGCCGGGCTGGTGGGCACGGATCCCATCAAGGATCCGGTGGCGGACGAGGCGCTCACCCAATACGCCTCGGTGCTGTACTTCGAGTGGGCGCACGGGACGGCCGCGGCGGAGTCCCTGCGGCAGGAGACGCTCGTGGCCGCCTACCACATGTACCGGCTGACGGGCGGGGAGGACGGGCCGGCGCACCGGCCCACCGAGGAGTTCGGCAGCTCCATGGAGTACGGCGCCATCGTCTACGGCAAGGCGCCGCTGATGTACCACGCCGCGCGCAAGCTGGTGGGGGACGAGGCGTTCCTCCGGGCCCTGCGCTCGTACGTGGACACCTACCGCTACCAGTGGGCGTGCGCGGACTGCTTCCGAAAGGAGCTGGTCAAGGCGAGCCCCCCGCACGCGGGCGCGCTGGAGCGCCTCCAGCACCGCTGGTGGAGGGAGGCGAAGGGGGACGAGGACCTGGGCGCCCCAGGCATCGAGGCGCTCCTGGGCGGGAGCCTGGGGGACATGAAGCTCGACCCGGAGACGATGAAGCTGCTCCAGGACATGCTGGGCCCGACGGGGAAGTAGGCCCGCCGGCCCGGCTCAGTCGAACAGCGCCTTGACGAACTCGCGGGGCTCGAAGCGGCGCAGGTCGGCGATCTTCTCGCCGACGCCCACCCACAGCACCGGGATCTTCAGCTCGTCGCAGATGCCGATGATGACGCCGCCCTTGGCGGTGCCGTCCAGCTTGGTGAGCGCGATGCCGGTGACGCCCACCGCCTCCTGGAACTGCTTGGCCTGCTGGATGGCGTTCTGACCATTGGTGGAGTCGAGCACCAGCAGCACCTCGTGGGGGGCGCCCTGCAGCGCCTTGCCCATCACGCGGTGGACCTTCTTGAGCTCCTCCATCAGGGGCGCCTGGGTGTGGAGCCGGCCCGCGGTGTCCGCGATGACGACGTCCGCCCCCGTCTCCCGCGCCTGCTTCACCGCCTCGAAGACGACCGCGCCCGGATCCGAGCCGTCCGCGCCCTTGACCAGCTGGGCCTTGGCGCGCTCGGCCCACACGTCGAGCTGCTCGGTGGCGGCGGCGCGGAAGGTGTCTCCCGCGGCCAGCACCACCTTCTTCCCCGCGCCGGTGAGCTGCGCGGCCAGCTTGCCGATGGTCGTCGTCTTCCCCGCGCCGTTGACGCCCACCACCATCACCACGTGCGGCGGCCCGCCGCCCTCCAGCGTGCGCGGCACGGGCAGGTTGACGATGCGCGCCACCTCCTCGCGGATGAGGGCCTTCATGCGCTCGGGGTTGCTCAGCTCGTTGCGCTTGAGCTTCTCGCGCGCTACCTCCACCAGGCTGGAGGCGGTGCGCACGCCGATGTCCGCGGTGAAGAGGATCTCCTCCAGCTCCGCCAGCACGGACTCGTCCACCTGGCGGTTCTGGCCGAAGAGGCCGTTGAGGCGGGCCATGAAGCCCTGGCTCTTCGTCTTGTCCAGGCCCTGGGCCAGCGTCCTGCCCGCCTCGGCCCGCAGCTTCGCGCGCTCGGCCTCCTGCGCCGCCAGCCGGGCCGCCTCCGCCTCCGCGGCCTCGCGCGCCTTCTGCTCCGCCAGCAGCCGCTCGGCCTCCTCGCGCTCCCGCCGCTTGCGCTCCCGGGCCTCGTCCTCGGCGGCCTTCTTGGCGCGGTACTCGGCGCGCTTCTCCTCCTCCTCCTTCTCCTTGAGGGCGCGGGCCTCGGCCTCCAGGCGGTCGCGCGCGGCGTCGTCGGTAGCCTCCCTGGCCGCTCGGGCGGCCTCCTCGCGCTGGCGGGCCAGCTCCTCGGCGCGGGCGTGGGCTTGCTCGGCCTCCCGCTGCCTGGCCAGCTCCGCCTCCGTCTTCGGCAGCTCCACCCGGAGCACGGGGGCCTCCGCCGGGAGCTGCTTCTCGGCTTCGGCCGGCACCGGCTTGGCGGGCTTCTCGGGCGCGCGGGGCGGCTTGCGGAGCATCTTTCGCAGCGCCAGCAGCATCAGCAGCACGAAGAGGGCGATCACCCCGTAGCCCACCAGCTCGGACACGGGGCTGGCCTGGGGGGCCGGCGCTCCCGTCTCGGTGCCCGGGCGGGTTCCAGGCGTCACGTCCGGTGGGGGAGGCACGGGAGCGGGGGCTGGGACCTGCGCAGCGAGGACGTCCAGGAGTGTCGGAGTCTTCATGGGGCGTCCGCTTATAACAATACGCAGTTGGATGCAGCGCCCGTGGGCCGGTAAAAGCTCTCCACCATGCGCCTCCTGCCCCTCTCCGTCCTGCTCCCCACGGCCCTGCTCTGCGCCTGCATCGTCGAGGCCCCGGGGGGCGCCACCGAGGCCGAGCGGCGCCAGGCGACGGTGACGCAGGTGCCGCCGCTGGCGCTGAAGAACGGCGCCAACCTGGGCGGGAAGGTGGAAATGCTCGGCGCCACGGTGCAGCCGGGCAGGGTGGTGCCCGGCGAGCCGGCCCGGATCACCGTCTTCTTCAAGGTGCTCCAGCCCATCCAGGAGGACTACATGGTCTTCGTCCACGTGGAGGAGCCCGAGGGGCGGATGGCGCGGATGAACCTGGACCACAAGCCGGCCCAGGGGCTCTACCCCACCACGCAGTGGAAGCCGGGCGAGACGGTGAAGGACGAGTTCGCCCTCTACCTGCCGCCGGGTGTCTCCGCGCGCGCCGTCGACCTGTGGATCGGCCTGTGGGATCCGCGTACGGACGCGCGCATGCCGCTCACCAACCCGGACGCGGTGCGCCACGACGGGCGGCACCGCATCATGCTGGCGCAGGTGCCCGTGGCGCAGTGAAGGGAAAAAACCGGAGCGGCCCTGTAAGCCGAGTTTTGTCCCCACCCCTTTCGAGGTGGGCGGCGAACATTCGTCTAGGGCCCTGGTTGCCCAGGGGCCTCATCAGCGAGCAACCCGAGCGCATCGGACGGGCAATCCTTGTCCCCTGACGGCTGGGACGCGCTCCTATTGGCTCTTGCTCCAGGTGGGGTTTACCGTGCCGCCCGAGTCACCCCGAGCGCGGTGCGCTCTTACCGCACCGTTTCACCCTTACCCGCCCCTTTCGGAGCGGGCGGTCTGTTTTCTGTGGCACTGTCCTGCGAGTCACCTCGACTGGCCGTTAGCCAGCACCCTGCCCTGTGGAGCTCGGACTTTCCTCCCGCCACCCGTTCCTGCAGTGGCCGGCGTTCACCCGGGCCGCTCCGGCACCGTCCTCATACAACAGGTAGGCGCCCGGAGGCACTCCATCCGTCTCAGAGCCGCTCGTCAGAGCCGCTCATCGATGGCGCGGTTGCTCATCTCGTCCGCGGCGGCGTTCATCTCACGGGGCACGTGGACGAGCTTCACGCGGGAGAAGTCATTGAGCAGCTTCACCGCCTCCTCATAGAGGGGGCGCAGGGAGGGGCTCTTCACCTGGTAGCGCCCGCCGAGCTGGCGGATGAGCAGCTCGCTGTCGGCGAAGACCTCGATCTCCTTGGCGCCCAGGGCCTTGGCGTGCTTGAGCCCGAGCAGCAGCCCCATGTACTCGGCGTAGTTGTTCGTCTGGTGGCCCAGGTACTTGCCGAGCCGCGCCACCACCTGGCCGCCGGGCTCGATCAGCACCGCGCCCGCGCCGCTGGGGCCGGGGTTGCCGCGCGCCGCCCCGTCCGAGTACAGCCGCAGGCGGGGGACGGAGCCACGGAGCTCTTGGGCGGAGGCGGCCGCCGCGGCCCGCGGCCGGGACCCCGCCGAGCTGCCTGACAGGCGCTCGGCGGCCTCCTCCAGGAGCTGCCCCAGCCGCTCGCGGGTGAGCCCGCGGAAGGCCCGCACCGTCGCCGTCAGCGGCTCCTCGCGAGCGATGTGCCGGAGGATGTCGGCCTCGGTCGGCGTCGGCATGGGGCGGAGCCCGGTGAGGGGCTATTTCGCGTCTGCAGGGTCGGCGAGCGCCTCCACCGCATAGATGATGCGGTGGCACGAGGGGCACACGTCGGTTCCCAGCGAGGTGCGCAGCTGGTTGTAGAGCTGGGGCGGCACGTTCATGTTGCAGCCCTGGCAGGTGCCAGCCACCACGCCCACCAGCGCGGGCAGCTTCTTCTTGCGCACCGTCTCGTAGCGGCGCAGCAGGGTGGCGTCCACCTTGGCGGCCACGCCGGAGCGCTGGCCCTCGAGCTGCTTCACCTGGCTCTCGGCCTCGGCCAGCTTCGCGCGCAGCTCGCTCATGCGCGAGCCGAGCTGCTGCTGCCGGGCGGAGAACTCCGCCTCCTTGCCCTTCACGGTCTCGCGCGCGGTGGCCAGCGTCTTGGTGAGCTCCACCAGCTCGTCGGCCATGGTGAGGTTCGCCTTCTTGGCGATGTCGATCTCACGGGCCAGCGCGGAGTACTCGCGCGTGGAGCGCTGCTCAGCCAGCCGCGCCTCCCACTTCTTCACCTTGTCCTTCTCATCGGCGATGTTCTGCTCGAGTTGGAGCTTCTGCCGCTCGATGTCCGCGACGCGGTTGCGCTCGGCCTCGATTGCGCTCCGCGCCGCGCCCAGCTCGCGCTCCAACTCGGCAATCTGCCGGGGGTGGACGTCCGCGGCCTTGCGCAGCGTGGCGGCTTCCATGTCCACCTTCTGCAGCTCCGCCAGGGCCTTCAATTTCTCCCGCAAAATTGCTGCCTCCCACGAGGACCACACCGGGTGTGGCCTGCGTCCATCTACCAACAAAATGCATTGGGGTCCAACGCCAGATGATCCCCTGTCATCTCTCCGGCCGCGCAGGCGGAGTTTGAAACGGCACCTGGGAACCATTAGAGGGGCTGACGTGAACCCCTTCCTGCTCCTCGCCATGCTCGGGCTCGTCGCGCTCGCGCCCGCCTGCCGCCCTTCCTCGGAGTCGGGCTCCGCACCGCCTGCCACTCCCCCCACCACCCCTCCTCCCTCCTCTATACCCCCACGCGAGAAGGCCTCGCCGGGCGGGCGGGGGATCATCGAAGGCGTGGTGCGGCTGGCCGGCACTCCCCCCCCACCCGCGCTCCTGGACACCAGCCCCTCCGTGGCCTCGGCCTGTGGCGAGCAGGTGCCGGAGCGCTCGCTCACCGTGGGAGAGGGGGGCGCGCTGGCGCATGTGGTGGTGTCGCTCGCCGAGGGCGCCGCGCTGCCGGCCGAAGGCATCACCCCTCCGGCCGCCGTCCTGGACCAGAAGAAGTGCTCCTATGATCCGCCCGCGCTCGCCGCCCGCGCGGGCACCACGCTGGAGGTGCGCAACTCGGACCCCGTCATGCACAATGTGCGCGCCGTGGCGGGGGCCCAGTCCGTCTTCAATGTCGCCATGCCGCTGGAGGGCATGAGCCTGCGCAAGCCCCTGCCCGCCACCCCGGGCACCCTCCAGGTGAAGTGCGACGTCCACCCCTGGATGCGCGCGGTCGTTCGCACCTTCGACCACCCCTACTTCACCACCACGGACACGCAGGGCCGGTTCCGGCTGGAGGTTCCCGAGGGGAGCCACACGCTCGTACTCTGGCACCCGCGGCTCCCCGAGGCCTCTCGGCCCGTCACCGTGAAGACGGGGGAGACCGTTCGCCTGGAGCAGTCCTGGGAGGTGGGCGCCCTGCGCTGAGCCAGTGGGTCAGAAGAGACACACGGCTGTCTCAATCAGGCACAGTAATCCCGGACTATGTCTCAAAGCGGGACGGGGGGTGGGGAGGGTCGGACAGCAAGGCTCTGAAATGTCAAGAATCCGAGAGCTGGTTCTGTCCTTGGCGAAAAAATTGCTAGATAGCGGCGTGAATCAACTTGGGAGAGGTGGCCCAATGCAAACCAAGAAGCGAGCACACCCGGGGGCTGACATCCGCGCCAAAGAGGGCAAGGAGGCTCCACGTCCGGTGGGGATGCAGACCATGGGACCGACGCTGTACGAGCAGCTCCGCCGGGTCCTGGTCGAGCTGAAGCTGGTGTCCGAGAACTGAACGGACACCCGTAGGGCGGGGCTCCACGGTGCGTGGAGCCCTGTGAGTCTGTAAGGAAGTGAGGACTCGCGGGGGGTAGGGGAAGACCCACCCCGGCTAGATGTCCTCTTCCTCTTCGGCCTCGGCGGCCTCGTCGTCGAAGGAGTCGAGATCCTCCTCCTCCTCGGCGGCCTCGGGCTCCTCGGGCTCGATCGGCTCGATGACCTTGGGGGTAGCAGCCAGGCGGCCGCGACGTCCCTCGGTTGGCGGCTTGAGGGCCGGGCTCTCCCGCTGATCCGCCCCGCACTTCGGACAGAGCGGATCGGGCTTCTTCATGTCATAGAACTTCGTGCTGCACTTGAAGCAGACGTACTTCGTCCCGAGGTCCTTCGCCGGCATCTCGCCACCTTCTGGAAACAAGGAAAGCAGAAACCCAAGGGGCGGCTGCATAGTTGGCCCCAGAGAAGGAGTCAACGGGACGTTTTGCGCTCGCGGACTCTGGAGTAGCATCCCCCACCCGTTTCCCCAGCGCGCATCGGTCGCTCCCTTGAACTTCTCCTGTGACAAGTGTCAGAGGCGGTACTCCATCGCGGACGAAAAGGTCCGCGGGAAGACCGTCAAGGTCCGTTGTAAGAACTGCCAGAACGTCATCTCGGTCCAGGGGCCTCCCGCCG
Source organism: Myxococcaceae bacterium (assembly GCA_016926755.1). Taxonomy (GTDB): domain Bacteria; phylum Myxococcota; class Myxococcia; order Myxococcales; family Myxococcaceae; genus Hyalangium. The sequence continues at coordinate 15,662 of JAFGNZ010000180.1, forward strand.
AGATGGAGGAGAGCACCCGCGTGGTGTCTCTCGCGGACGTGGAGCGCATCCGCGAGCAGGAGCGCGCGGTGGCCGCGGCCAGCTCCAGCCAGGCCGCGCCGCCTGGCGCGAGCCCCTGGGAGGACGAGCCCACGCGCGCCGCGCCGGCGCGTCCCGCCAGTGCTCCGTGGTTCGTGATGGTGAAGAGCAAGCAGGAGGGGCCGCTGGATGAGGCCGGCCTGCAGGAGCTGGTGCAGAGCGGCGCCGTCAACGGGCGCAGCTTCTTCTGGCAGCAGGGCATGGCGGACTGGAAGCGCGGCGCGGAGATCCCGGAGCTCGCGGCCATCTTCGCGCCGCCCGCGCCTGCCCAGCCGCCCGCGCCGGTGATGGTGCCGGAGCCCGCCACCGCGTCCATGCGAGGTTCGCGCGGCGCGGCCGCCCCGGCCCGGGCGCAGGGCGTCCCGGCGGAGCATGGCTGGGACGATGTGCCCACCACGGTGGGGCAGGCCGCGATGTCGCGGGAGCCCTGGGATCTGGATCCGCCCGCGTCCGAGCAGCCTCAGCGCCAGGCGCAGCCGCAGCAGGCCGCGTGGGATGAGCCCGAGCCGCAGCAGGCCGCGTGGGATGAGCCCGAACAGCAGCAGTCGGACGCGCCCTGGGATGAGCAGGCGCAGCCACAGCAGGCGCAGGCCGCGTGGGATGAGCCCGAGCAGCCCGCCGCGCGCGCGCGCAGCAATGCGGGGGTGGGCGATGATCTCTTCTCCGACCTGGATCTGCCCGACCGGAACGAGCAGGCGGAGCTGGGCGAGCCGCCGACGGAGATCCACTCCGATGCGGATCCGCTCGCCGCGGTGCGCGGGGGCAAGGGCGGGCGGGACGACAAGAAGCCCGTCGAGGACACGCGCCACTTCATGATGAAGTCCGGCGTCACCAAGCGGAACCCGGTGTGGAAGGTGGCGCTCTTCATCCTGGCGCCCATCTTCCTGGTGGTCGGCACGCTGTACGTGTTGTCCACCCTGAAGGTGGTGCCGCTGAACGTGACGACGGTGAACGCGCAGGGGCAGAAGGTGGAGAAGTCCGTCTTCTCCGGCGAGGGCGTGAGCGCGCTGCGGGATCGGCTGATGGGGCGCAGCAAGCCGCCGCCCGCGCCGGTGGCCCAGCCGCCCGCGGACAAGAGGCCGAACGGCGCCGGGGCGAAGCCGGAGGCGGGCTCCGAGGAGGCGAAGCCCGCGGCGCCGGAGACGGGCAAGTCCGCGGAGGAGATCAAGGCGCTCTACGGAGACGGCTCGAAGCAGGACATGGGCCCCGAGGTGCGCAAGGACTCGGATGTGGCGGCGAAGGATGCGGCCGGCAAGGGTGGGCCGCCGCCCGAGGACATCAAGAAGGTGGTGGACAAGTCCCAGGGCGCCATCCAGGGCTGCGTGGAGACGGAGCTGCGCAAGAACCCGTCCTTCAAGGGTGGGAAGGTGCTGCTGGTGGCCACCGTGGGCACCTCCGGCACCGTGAAGAGCGCGAAGCTGGACCGCAAGGAGCTGGATGCCTCCCCGGTGGGCGACTGCATCAAGAAGAGCGCCCGGCGGATGGTCTTCCCGCGCTTCAAGGCGGAGGACGGGGTGGACGAGGTGGATCTGGAGATCCCCCTGGTGCTCTCCTCCGGGGCGATGTAACAGGCGCGTATGTATCTGGGTCGCGTCCTCGGCACGGTGGTCTGCGAGCGCAAGTACGAGGGGCTCGAGGGCAAGCGTCTGCTCGTGGTCCAGCCGTTGGATCACAAGCGCGAGCCCTCGGGCAGCCCGGAGGTGGCCGTGGACACGGTGTCCGCGGGGCCCGGGGAGCTGGTGTACCTGGTGGGCAGCCGCGAGGCGGCGCTCGCGCTGGATCCGACGTTCGTGCCGGTGGATGCCGCCATCGTCGGCATCGTCGACGCGGTGGACGCATGAACCTGTGCAAGGTGCTCGGCAGCATCACCTCCACCCTCAAGCACCCGGCCTTCGAGGGCCGGAAGCTGATGGTGGTGCAGCCGCTGGATGAGCGGCAGCAGCCCCTGGGCAAGAGCTTCATCGCCGTGGATCACACCTCCTCGGCGGGGCCGGGGGACGTGGTGCTGGTGATGCGCGAGGGCAACGGCGTGCGGCAGCTGCTCGGGGACAAGACGCTGCCCATCCGCTCGGTGATCGTCGGCGTGGTGGACGAGGTGGACGCGTGAGCGAGGGCTTCATCCCGCTGCCCAAGCTGCGGGCGGAGGTGGTGAGCACCTCCCACCGCATGCACCAGAACGGCTGGGTGGCCAACCACGACGGCAACATCTCCGTGCGCCTCAAGGGCGAGCGCTTCCTCATCACGTGCACGGCGGTGTCCAAGCGGGACATGGACGACGCGTCGCTGCTGGTCGTGGATGCTCAGGGCAAGGTGCTGGAGGGGCGCCGCAAGCCCTTCAGCGAGCTGGAGCTGCACCTGGCCGTCTACCGCGCGCGCCCGGAGGCCCGGGTGGTGCTGCACGCGCACCCGCCAGTGGCCACCGCCTTCGGGCTGGTGGGGCAGGAGCTGTCACCCATCGCGCTGCCGGAGATGGTGGTGTCCCTGGGCGATCGGGTGCCCACGCTGCCGCGCGCGATGCCGAGGGATCCCGAGGGCGTCAAGCGCGTGGAGGCGGCTGCCTCCGAGTACGACGCCTGGCTGCTGTCCGGCAACGGCGCCATCACTCTGGGCGAGGACCTGACGCAGGCGCTGCTGCGGATGGAGCTCGTCGAGCACTACGCGAAGATCCTCATGGCCGCGCGCTCGCTGGGGGCCATTCCGCCGCTGGCACCGGCGGACGTGCAGAAGCTGCTCGAGGCGCGCAAGAAGGCGGGCCTTGGACCGCGGCGCTAGCGTCTCGGGGCGGCTGCCTCGCACGGTGGTGGTGCTGGGCGTGGTGTCGCTGCTCACCGACGTGAGCAGCGAGATGATCTTCCCGCTGCTGCCGGCGTTCCTGGCCGCGCGCCTGCCGGCTGCGCCGCTGCTGCTGGGGGCCATGGAGGGGCTGGCGGATCTGGTGTCCGCGCTCCTCAAGTACCAGTCCGGCGTGTGGGCGGACCGGACGCGGCGCCTCAAGCCGCTGGTGCTGCTGGGCTACGGCGTGTCCAGCCTCGCGCGGCCGATGATGGCCTTCGTCACCGCCGTGTGGCAGCCGCTCCTCATCCGCTCGCTGGATCGGGTGGGCAAGGGCGTGCGCACCAGCCCGCGAGACGCGCTCATCGCGCACGCGGTGCCCGAGGGCGCGCGGGGCCGGGCCTTTGGCTTCCACCGGGGGATGGACCACGCGGGAGCGGCGCTCGGGGCGCTGGTGGCGATAGTGCTCGTCTCGGCCGGCTTGAAGGTGGAGCAGGTCTTCCTGGCGGCCGCGGTGCCGGGCCTGCTGGGCGTGCTGGCCCTCTTCCTGGCTCCCGAGCCGCCGCGCGAGCAGGGGCCGATCCACGCGGGCGTCACGTCGCAGGAGCCCGTGCCGGGGCGGCTGGCGTACTACCTGGTCCCGGTGGTCATCTTCGGGATCGCCAACTCCACGGACGCCTTCATCCTGCTGAAGCTGAGCGAGGAGGGGGCCGACCCCACGCTCCTGCCGCTCGCGTGGCTGATGCTGAATGCGGTGAAGGCAGCGGTCTCGTATCCCGCGGGCTGGCTCGCGGACCGGCTGGGCGCGGCGCGGCTGGTGATGGCCGGGTGGCTGCTCTACGCGCTGAGCTACGTGGCGCTCTCGCGCGTGCATGGGGTGACGGGCACGCTCGTCGTCATGGGCGTGTACGGGCTGTACTACGCGCTCTCCGAGGGCGCGCAGCGCTCGCTGCTCACCTCGCTGGTGCCGGTGGAGGCGCGCGGGCGCGCCTTCGGCCTGTACAACGGTCTGACGGGTGGGGCCTCGCTCGCGGCGGGGCTGCTCTTCGGAGGGGTGTGGACGCAGTGGGGCAGCTCGGTGGCCTTCGTCACCGCGGGCATCCTCGCGGCGCTCGGCGTGGCGCTGCTCGTGCTGCTGCTGCCGCGCGCCCGTGCGTCATGAATGGAGGCAGTACATGGTACGGATGAGTCCGAGGGCGGGTATGTTCATGGGGCTCCTGAGCGGAGTCCTGGTACTCGGGTTGGGGTACGCGAGCACGCGCGATGAATCGCCAGCACCGGCAGGCGCCCCATCCCCCGCCGCTGTGCCGGCGGGTCGTGGTGAGGAGGGCGACGAAGAGCGGGGGCGGCGAGAGGCGGATGCGTTCGCCCAGAAGGCGTTGGAGACGCTGCGAGCCTCGGGGCTCCGGGGCGAGCTGCGGTACGATCCCCAGCGTTTTCTCATCCAGGTGCCGGAGTTCGAGGGACAATCGTCGCAGACGATCTTCCTCAAGAACTTCTATGACGAGTACCGCGCCAGCCCACCCGAGCGGCGCGAGGAAGCACTCAAGCAGCTCCTCAAGCTGGGGAATCTGCCCAAGACCCCCACGCTGTATCCCGCGGCGCGTCCGTTCCTGCTGCCGGTGGTTCGCCCACGCTTCTACTTCGAGTCGCTCAAGCTCCAGGGGCCTGACAGTGTGACGGGAGGCTCGGTGCCCGTGGTCTGGCGCCCGTTGGGGACCGTGCTGGGCGTAGCGCTCGTGCAGGACACGCCGGACGCCATGAAATACGTCCCTCCGGAGGAGCTCGCGCAGTGGGGCGTCACCTCCGAGCAGGCGTTCGCTGACGCGCTGGAGAACCTGCGGCGTCGGAGCCCCGAGGCCCTCATCTCGCTGGCTCCGGGGACGTGCCAGTCCGCTTGGGACGACAGCTATGCCGCCTCACGTCTGCTCCTGGAGGAGGTGATCCGTCGCTGCAAGGTGCGCGGCGATCCGGTCGTGCTGGTACCCCACCGGGACGTATTGCTCATCACAGGCTCAAGAGACGATGAGGGGTTGCTTCGGGTGGCGGAGCTCTCGCAGGTAGCCTACGAGGCGCCCCGTTCGGTGGATGGGCGCGCCCTGCGCCGTGCTCCCGAGGGTTGGGTGCCCTTCCTCCCCGCCAAGGGGAGCAAAGCCTTGCCGGCGCTCCGCAAGCTCGCGGTGGAGAGCCAGCGGCGGGAGTACTCCGCCCAGGAAGAAGGGCTCAACGCGCAGCACAAGCGCCAGGGCGTGGACCTCTTCGTCGCCGAGTTCATCCCCTACGAGGACGAGCACGGGCGCGTCTTCAGCCAGGCGGTCTGGGTCAAGGGCATGGACACGCTGCTGCCGCGCGTGGACGTGGTCATCTTCATGGACTCGGAGCGGGGGCCAGAGGCTCCACCGGTAGCGGTGGTGCGCTGGGATGTGGTGGAGCGCGAGGCGGGCAGGCTGCTCGTCCCCGTAGAGGGGCTCTACCCAATTCGCTACCAGCTCAAGGGCTTCCCCACTCCGGAGCAGCTCTCCCGCTGGAAGAAGGATCCGAGCGTCATGAACGTGCCATGACAGGAGGCTGTCAAGGGTGGCGCACTGGCTTGCTCGGCCTGTCCGACAACCCTACCGGTTCGTGCAAAGTCGTCTCGGTGTCGAGCAGGTCAAAGCTCGAAGTCGCCGGGTGGGGGCTTCTTCGCCGCGGCCCGCTGGCGGGCCTGGCGCACCTGCTCGCGCAGCGCCTCGGTGGCCTCTGCGTCCACCTGGCCCGTCTCCAGATCGATGACGTCTCCCTCGCGCGCCTCCGCGGGCAGCTCGGCGCGGGGCCGGGTGAGCTGGCGGCCGTCGACGATCAGCACGGCCAGCTCGTCCTCGAAGCGATCCACCGTGGCCTTGGACATGAGGGGCTCCTCAGGGATTGCAGCAGTGGGCAGGTTTGCGCTGCTTCAAGGCCTCGTCGCGTGAGGTGTACGTGATGAGGTTCTCTGGGAAGATCCTCTTCACGCTGGGGCAGTCCTCTCTGTGGAAGATCGGGCGATTTCGGCTGGCGTAGTATTTCACGCCACTCGCCGCGGGCTGCTTCTTCGCGGTGCGCGCCCCACGCTCATTGCCGCTCCTGGAGGGGGGCTCCTCCACCTGCTTGGAGCGCGAGAGGTCGATGTCACTCTCCGCCTTCACGCCCGCGGTCTTCGTGGGCACGGCCCCCGGGGGCTCCTGTTGCGCGATGGCGGGAGGCGGGGCGATCGGGAGGAAGGGTGGCAGGTCCTCCTCGGCGGAATCGAAGACATGCTGGGTGTTGGACGGCTCTCCGGGGGCCAGCCGCTGGGTGGTGAGCACGAACCGCTTGCCGTCGCTCAGCGCGTGCACCTCGCCGGCCTCGTCCGTGCGGAAGATCCGGGCATGCGCCGCGTTCAGACGCTCCAGCGTGGCCTGGGCCGGCATGCCCAGCGTCGTGCTCGCCCCAGCGCTGATGATGGCGGCCCTCGGGCGCACCCTCTGGAGGAACTCCGGCGTCGTCCCGGTCTCCGCGCCGTGGGCGCCCACCTTGAGCAGCGTGGAGCCCAGCTCCGCGCTCCTGTTCAATAGCGCGGCCTCCGTCTCCAACCGCGCGTCGCCCGCGAAGAGCACCGACGTCTCTCCATGGGTGAGCCGCAGGACGATGGAGTTGGCCTCGTGCTGGGCCTGCCTCGTCTCCCTGGGGCCCTCTAGAAGCAGCGGCTCGCTTGGCGCGCGCGGCCACAGGACGGTCAGCTCCGCCCCGCCGCCCAGCGGCAGGCGCAGATGCTCCTCGGGCTGTGAGGGGTTGGGGGCGGGCGAGAAGATCTCCACCCCTCGCGAGCCGATGGACGTGAGCAGGGCGTCATACTCGGAGGAAGCCTCGGGGAGCTGCGGCTCCAGGAGCCGGCGGGGAGCCGCCACCTTCTGCACCGCGTCCAGCGCGCCATAGTGGTCCGCCGCCGGGTGGGTGAGGACGACGAGATCCAACGGCCTGGCGAGCAGCTCCGGGAGCCGGTTGACGAGGTGGTTCGCGGCCGAGGCCGGGCCCGTGTCCACCAGCACGGTCCTCCCCTCGGGCGAGACGATGAGCGCGGCGTCACCCTGGCCCACGTCGAGGAAGTAGACGTGGAGCTTTCCGTCCGGCCGGTCCCCCAGGTAGTGCTGCGCCGAGGCGGCGGGGCCAGGGGCCGGAGGCGGTGAGGGCGTGGGGCGGGGTGGCTCCTTGCACGCGGCGGCGAGGAGCAGGCCCAGCAGGGGCAGCAGACGCACGTTCATGGGTTGCAGTCCTTGGCGGGACGGCGCTCGCGGGCGGCGGTGGCGCGGCTCGTATACACCTTGCGCTCCTGGGTCTTCGCCCGCTTGAGCACGGAGCAGTCCTCCCGGTGGAAGACATCGCTGTCCTTGAGGCTCACGAAGCGCAGGGCGCTCGAGGGAGGCTCGGCGGCGGGCCGCGCGCTGGGGACCGGGGTGGGCGGCCGATACCCGGCGGGCACCGCCTCACGGCCGGCACGCGCAGAGATAGCGGGAGCGGGGGCGCTCGCGGACGCCACGGAGGCGCTGGCGCTCGCGGGGGCTGGAGCAGGCCCTCCCTCACCTGGGACGACCAGCGGCGCGGTGTCCCCCTTTTCGGCCTGGAGGGTGACGGTGTTCCCGTCGCTCACGGCCTGGATCTCTCCGTCCTGGTCCGTGCGGAACACGCGCGCGCCCGCGGCCGCGAGTCGCTCGAGCGCCTCCGGGGTAGGGTGGCCGTACTCGTTGCGCTCGGCGCAGGAGATGACCGCGGCCTTGGGCCTCACCGCCGCCAGGAAGGCCTCCGTGGAGGAGTGCTTCCCACCGTGGTGCGCCACCTTCAGCACTGTGGAGGTGTAGTCCACCGGGTAGCGGAGCAGGGCCGCCTCGGTGTCCGGCTCCGCGTCGCCCGTGAAGAAGAAGGCTGTCCGGCCGTAGGTGAGCCGGGTGACGATGGAGTTCGAGTTCGCGTCCGAGCGGGTGCTCTTCAGGAACGGCTCCAGAGGGGAGCGGGGCCAGTAGATGGTGAGGACGGCGCCCTCGCCCAGGCCCACGGTGAGGAAGCTGTCCGGCGCCTGGGAGTTCGGCTCGGCGGTCATCACCTGGCCGACCTCCCTGCCCATGAACTCGAGCAGATCGCGGTACGCGGCGCTCGGGTGGTCGAAGCCGGGATCCATGTAGCGCCGGGCCCCCACCGCCTGGATGGCGTCCCTCATGCTCCCGAGGTGATCCAGGTGCGGGTGGGTGAGGATGACGAGATCCAGCGGCCCCCGGACGAGCTGGCGGAGCCGGCTCGCCAGCCGCTCTCCGGCCTCGGGAGGGCCACCGTCGATGAGCACCGTCTTCCCAGCGGGCGAGACGATGAGCGCGGCGTCGCCCTGGCCCACGTCGAAGAAATGCACGGTGAGCGGCCTGGCCGTGGAGGGAGGAGCCGCGGAAGGCTGCGCCAGGGCCCGCGAGGCTGTGAGGAGGAGGGCGAGGAGGCTGAGCAGCCGGGGGAGGACCATCACGGAGCGACTCTAGCGCCTGCCACCCCCTGTGAGGCAGCCGGCGAGCGCCAGGAGCCCTTCGTCCGAATGCTTCCCGAGGGGCCCCCATCTGGGCTACATCCGAAGCCATGGCTCAGGCAGATGACATGAACCAGGTCGTCGACGAGATCGCTGACCGTGTCCGCCGCAGGATGCAAGCTCTCCGAGCAGGCAAGGAAGAACCCTGTACCGCCTCTCCCGGGCCTGGCGCCCGTGAGGCCAGCGAGACCGGAACGGGCAACAACGCCACGGGCTCTCGGGAGTGTGCGCCTTCCTGCGACGTGTGCCCCAACGTGTCCAGCTGCGGCACGGTGGCCGCGGTGAAGAACGGCGCGGCCCGGCTCTCCCCGGAGTCCATCCGCACCAGCGCGGACATCGCGCCGTACATCGACCACACGCTGCTCAAGCCCGAGGCCAGCCGCGACGAGGTCATCAAGCTGGCGGAGGAGGCGAGGAAGCACGGCTTCGCCACGGTGTGCGTGAACTCGGTGAACGTGGCGCTGGCCGCGCGGGTGCTGGCTGGCTCCAGGACGGTCCCCATCGCGGTGGTGGGCTTCCCGCTCGGGGCGGCGCTGCCCTCCGCCAAGGCCTTCGAGGCGCGCGAGGCCATCCGCTGCGGCGCGAAGGAGATCGACATGGTGATCAACATCGGCGCGCTGAAGGCCCGGGACTACGCGCTGGTGCTCAAGGACATCTCCATGGTGGTGGAGGCCAGCCGCCCGCACGGCGTCAAGGTCATCCTGGAGACCAGCCAGCTCACCCACGAGGAGAAGATCGCCGGCTGCGTGCTCTCCAAGGCCGCGGGGGCCTCCTTCGTGAAGACGTCCACCGGCTTCAGCTCCGGCGGCGCCACCGCCGAGGACGTGGCGCTGATGCGCAAGGTGGTGGGGGACGACGTGGGGGTGAAGGCCTCCGGCGGCGTGCGCTCCGCCGAGGACGCGATGAAGATGATCCAGGCGGGCGCCAACCGCATCGGCGCCTCCGCCTCCGTGGCCATCATCACCGGCCAGAAGTCCACCGCGAAGTACTGAGCCCGAGTGAGGCCCGGGGAAGCGCCGTGACGGATGCCCAGCGAGAGGAACTCAAGAAGCTGCTGCTCGCGCTGCACGCGGAGCTGACCGGCAAGACGCCAGCGAGGATCGAGCCGAACCGGACGGATGAGGCGCGCGTGGGGGGCGACGAGGACGAGCAGCCGCTCAACGAGATGATGCAGGCCATCGCCTCCAACCGGAACAAGAACATGGACGGCGTGCTGGCGCGGGTGGTGAAGGCGCTGGGCAAGCTGAGGAACGATCCGGACAGCTTCGGCGAGTGCGAGGAGTGCGGCGACGAGCTGCCCTACGGCCGGCTCAAGGCCGTGCCCTACGTGGAGTTCTGCGTGGAGTGCCAGGGCAAGCGGGACAAGCCCAAGGGCGGGCCCACGCGCAAGAAGCTCACCGATTACACCTGAACGCGTCACGCGGGGCCCCCGTGCCACGGGGGAGAGGAGGCGGGACATGAGCAACACCGGGCTGAGGGAGCAGGCGGAGGCGTGGCGGAGAGCCGATCCGGACCCCACCACGGCGGAGGAGCTGGCGCGGGTGCTGGCCGCTGGGGATCTGGCGGACCTGGCGGATCGCTTCGCGGGCAACCTGGAGTTCGGCACCGCGGGCCTGCGAGGCGTGCTGGGCGCGGGGCCCAACCGGATGAACCGGGCGGTGGTGCGCCGCACCACGGCGGGGCTGGCGCGCTACCTCAAGGCCCAGGTCCCGGACGTCGCCTCGCGCGGCGTGGTGGTGGGCAGGGATGGGCGGCGGATGAGCGCCGAGTTCGCCGAGGACACCGCCTGCGTGCTCGCCGCGGAGGGCATCCCCGCGCTCGTCTTCTCCACGCTGGCCCCCACGCCGCTGACGGCCTTCGCCGCGCTGCACCTGGAGGCCGCCGCCGCGGTGATGGTCACCGCCAGCCACAACCCACCCGAGTACAACGGCTACAAGGTCTACTGGGGCAACGGCGCGCAGATCATCCCTCCCCATGACAAGGGGATCGCCGCCGCCATCGACGCGGTGGAGCCGGCCAACCAGGTGCGGCTGCTCACCCCCGCCGAGGCCCGCCAGCAGGGCCTGTGGCGGGAGCTCGGGGCGGAGGTGGGGGAGGCCTACCTGAAGGCCATCCTCCGGCTGCGGAAGTACGCGCGCGGCTCGGACACGCTCTCCATCATCTATACCGCCATGCACGGCGTGGGCGGCGTGTGGATGGAGCGGGCCATGAAGGCCGCGGGCTTCCCGCGCTTCTTCCCCGTGGCCGAGCAGCAGCAGCCGGACGGCGCCTTCCCCACCGTGCGCTTCCCCAACCCCGAGGAGCCCGGCGCGATGGATCTCTCCAGCGCCGCCGCCGAGCGCGAGAAGGCCGAGCTGGTGCTGGCCAATGATCCGGACGCGGACCGGCTCGCGGTGATGGTGCGCGGCGCGGAGGGCCGGCTGCGCATGCTCACCGGCAACGAGGTGGGCGTGCTGCTGGGCCACTACCTGCTCACCCAGGGCACCCAGCTGGTCCGCCCCTACGTGGCCACCACCATCGTCTCCTCGGTGCAGCTCGGGCAGATCGCCCAGGAGCTCGGCGCCGCCTACGACGAGGTCCTCACCGGCTTCAAGTGGATCGCCAACCGCGCGCTGGAGCGCGAGCAGGGCGAGAGCCTCCAGTTCGTCTTCGGCTACGAGGAGGCGCTCGGCTACACCGTGGGCAGGGTGGTGCGCGACAAGGACGGCATCAGCGCGGCGCTGGTGTTCGCCGACCTGGCGGCGTGGTGCCAGTCCCGCGGGGCGACGGTGCTCGGCTACCTGGAGGAGATCCAGCGCCGGCATGGCCTCTTCGTCGGAGCGCAGCGCAACTTCACCTTCAAGGGCGCCGAGGGCGCGCAGACCATCTCGCGCATCATGGAGGCCTTCCGCCGCGAGCCCCCGAGGCGCGTGGGCGAGCACCCCGTCCAGCGCACCAAGGACTACAAGACGGGCGAGGCCCGCACGGGCGACAAGGTGGAGCGGCTCACCCTGCCGCCCTCGAACGTCCTCGCCTACGAGCTGGAGGGCGGCGGCCGCGTCACCCTCCGGCCCTCGGGCACCGAGCCCAAGATCAAGTACTACTTCGAGCTGAAGGAGCAGCTGCGCTCCGGTGAGCCGATGGCCCAGGCTCGCGCGCGGGCGGAGGGGCGCCTCGAGAAGCTCATCGACGCCTTCGTGGCGCTCGCGCGTGATCGCGGGCAGCCCGCCTGAGTCTCTGGGTGTGCCGCACCCGTTCCCACCGGCCGCGCCCGCCGCGGCCCTTCCCTGAGGTTGCTCCGTGAAGCGTCTCGTCCCTGGGCTCTTTCTCTGCTCGCTCCTCGCCTCCACCGCCGCGCTCGCGCAGGAGGAGGAGGTCTCCTATGGCCGCGGGCAGGGCTGGTCCGTGCTCGCGGGCGACACCGTGGGCGCCAGCCGGAACACCCTCGTCGCGCAGCTTGGCTGGCCGGGTGTCTCGGTGGGGCTGCTCCACGGCGGCACGCCCCGCTTCGACATCGGCGGCAAGTTCACCTTCAACTGGGGGCAGGAGGGGCTCGTCGAGATCGTCGAGCCCGGCATCAAGCTCCAGGCCTGGATGCGGCTGATGCTCGCGCGCACCTCCCAGGTGTCCCTGGCGCTCACCTTCCAGCCCGGGCCGCTCTTCTACTTCCACGACGGCAGCACGGAGGTGGGGATGGCGCTGCCGGTGGCGCTGGTGGCCGGCATCCCCGTGGGCAGCGCCATCATGCTCAACCTGGGCCTGGACGTGCCCTTCCACGTCTACTTCGGCACCGGCGGCGGCCCCGTCTTCCCCCTCCTGGTGGGAGGGGGGCTGGAGTACTTCCTCGACCGCGGCCTCCAGGTGAACTTCAACGTCCGGATGGGGCCCTCCATCATCCCGGACTCGGGCCGCCGAGGCCGCAACGACGCGTACTTCACCCTCGAGTCCCTGCTGGGCGTGGCCTGGCGCTTCTAGCGACTACCAGGAGACCACCGGCTCGGCCGGCAGCTCCACCGTGAAGATGTTGCCGCCCATGGGCCGGTTCCTCACCGTCAGCCGGGCGCCGAGCGTCTCCGCGCGCTCCATGGCCGCCTGCATCGCGTCCTCGACGATGACGCTGGCCCCGGTGTCCTGCACCCGCAGGCGCGGGCCGTAGTCACCGAACGCGTCCGCCGGCTCCACGATGACCCGGAGGACGTGGGGCCGGTCCGCCAGCGCCCTCATCGCCGCGGCCGCGGTGGCCACCATGTGCTCGATCACCTGCGCGAACTGGCGGCGGGGCAGATCCACCTGCAGCCGCTCCTGCGGCAGGTGGTAGTGGATGTCCACGCCGTCCAGCCGGCCCTCGGTGAGCATCTGCGCCACCACGTCCTGCGCCAGCTCGCTCAGATCCAGCGGCAGCGTCTCTCGCAGGTAGGCGTCCAGCGAGACGACGTTGTCCGAGTCCGACTCGGAGCGCGAGAGGTTCGTCCCTGAGGTGTCGTTCTCTACCGACAGGGTCTTGCGAGCGGTTGCCGTGGTCGCCGTTCTCGCCATCATCGCGCTGCCTCCACTTCGGGCTGCCCGTCCCGCGTCCGGGCAGAAGAAGTTCCGCACCGTATAATCCCATCTGCTAGATGCGTGCCTACTTTTCTGACCCGACGGCTTTTGTCGTTCTGGGGACAGCGGAAAATTTTCCCCAGAAATAATCGGGACTTGGCACTATCCTACACCAGAGCAGGGTAGGAAGGGAAGCCTTGGGAAACGAGAAGGGTGGGTCAGATTTGAATCCTGGTCTTTCTTGACCCGGGTCTTTTCCGACTCTCGCCGTCAGGTGGGCTTCTAGCGGGATTCCTGTTCGTAGGGCGTGCCGAGCGCGGCGGGGGCGCTGCTGCGCTGGCCCTGGACGGCCAGGAGGATGAGCGTGAGGAGGTAGGGCAGGGCGAGCAGGAAGCCCTGGGGGATGAACTCGAGGATGCCGGGGGCGCTGGAGGCCAGGCCGATGCGCAGGGCGTTGCCGAAAGCGAAGAAGGAGGCGGCCCCGAAGGCGCCCAGAGGCGTCCACCGGCCAAACACCATGGCGGCCAGGGCCATGAAGCCCAGGCCGGCGGGGGTGTGCTGCTCGAAGCGATCCAGCACCGCGGTGGACAGCACCGCGCCCCCCAGCCCCGCCAGCAGGCCTCCGCCGAGCACCGCCCCCCAGCGCAGCCCCTGCACGCTCAGCCCCAGCGTGGCCACCGCGTGCGGCTTCTCTCCCACGGCGCGCAGCCGCAGGCCGATGGGGGTGTGGGTGAGCACCGCGTGGAAGACGAAGGGCAGCACCAGCGCCAGGTACGTCATCCCCGAGTGCTCCGAGAGGGCGCCCAGCAGGGGCACCCCATGGATCAGCGGCAGCGTCCACCGGGGGAGCTGCTCGATGGCGGGCGTGCCGTTGGGGCTGTAGAGCGACTCCAGGAGGAAGGTGCCGCCCGCCAGGGCCACCAGGTTGATGGCCATGCCGGACACCACCTGATCCGAGCGCCAGCGGATGCTCAGGTAGCCGTGGATCGCGGCCAGCCCCGCGCCCGCCAGCATCCCCAGCACCACCCCCAGGGGGGTGGGCATGAACAGGGCCGCCACCGCCGCGCAGAAGGCGCCCGCGCGCATCTGTCCCTCCACGCCTACGTTCACCACGCCGGCGCGCTCGGAGAGCACCCCGCCCAGGGCGGCGAAGATGAGCGCGGGGGCCGCGTCCAGGGTGGAGAACAGGAGCGCCTCGAGGAGTTCAAGCACGGGGCACCTCGGCGGAGGCAGGCTGGGTCCGGCGCCTGCGCAGCAGCGCCAGCCACACCAGGCGGCCCGCCACGAAGAGCAGCGCCAGGCCCTGGATGAGCTCCGGGAAGCTCTTGTGCACGCCCAAGAGCTGCATCCGCGTGCCGCCGGCGCGCAGGGCGCCGAAGAAGAGCGCGGTGATCGTCACGCCCAGCGGGTTGTTGTTGCCGATCAGCGAGATGGCGATGCCGTCGAAGCCATAGGGCGCCCCGAGCACGCCGGGGTAGCGGAACTCGGTGCCCAGCACCAGCACCGCGCCGGCCAGCCCCGCCAGCGCGCCAGCCAGCCCCATGGCCTCGGCCATGCGCTGCTTGACGGGGATGCCGGCGGCGCGCGCCGCCTCGGGGCCCAGGCCGGCGGCGCGCGTCTCGAAGCCTCGCCGCGTCCGGATCAGCCACGCCCAGACGAACGCCGCCACCGCCAGCGCCATGGGGAAGCCCAGGTTCATCCGGGAGATGTCGCCCAGCAGCCGGGGCAGGTGCGCGGTGGGGAAGATCTCCGCGGTGCCGGAGACGGAGTGGCCGCCGGTAACCGTCGGGCGCAGCGGGCCCACCACGAGCCAGTTGTCCACCAGCGTCACCGCCACCCAGTTGAGCATGATGGTGGAGATGACCTCGTGGACGCCGCGCCACAGCTTGAGGGCCGCGGCGATGAGCGCCCACAGCGCCCCCGCGACGGCGGCGGCCAGCAGCGCCAGGGGGAGGTGCAGGAGGGCGTGCGCGGAGAGCTGCGCGCCCACCACCGCCGCCGCCAGCGCGCCCACCACCATCTGCCCCTGCGCGCCGATGTTGAACAGGCCGGCCTTGAAGGCCACCGCCACCGACAGGCCCGTGAGGATCAGCAGGGCGGCCTTGCTCGCGGCCTCGCCCAGCGGCCGGACGATGACCGCGAGGTCTCCGCCGTCCAGGTACCGGGGCCACTGGCCGATGCCGCCATAGAGCATCTGCAGGTAGGCATTGCTGGCGACCTCCGTGTCCCGCGTGAGCGCGATGGCGATCCAGCACACCACCAGCGCGAGCGCCACGGAGAGGATGGACGGGACCGCCGCGCGCCAGCGCTCACCCATGGGCCGGCTCCGCGCACGTCATGCGCCGGCCGATCTCGCGCTCGTCGAACTCGGGTCGGGTGAAGGTGCCCGTCACCTTCCCCTCGAAGAGCACGTACACGCGGTCCGACATCGTCAGCACTTCCTCCAGATCCAGGGAGATGAGCAGCACCCCCACGCCCCGGGCGCGCTCCTCGCGCAGCCGGGCATGCACCTGCGCCACCGCGCTGATGTCCAGCCCGCGCGTGGGCTGCACCACCACGAGCAGCTTCGGCTGGGAGTCCAGCTCGCGCGCCACCACCACCTTCTGCTGGTTGCCGCCCGAGAGCGCCTGGACGGGGAGCAGCGGATCCGGGGGGCGCACGTCATACGCGCCCAGCAGCTTCTGCGTGCGCTCGCGCCGGCCGGCGAAGTCCAGCCACGGGCCTCGCGCGAAGGGAGGGTGGCCCTGCCGGCCCAGCGCCATGTTCTCCTCCACGCTCATGTCCTTCACCACCGCGCGCCGCAGCCGATCCTCGGGCACGTGGCTCACGCCGCGCCGCCGGGCCTCGTCGGGAGACAGCGCGCTCAGGGGCCTGTTGAGCAGCGTCCCCTGGCCCTCCGCCAGCGGGCGCAGGCCGGTGATGACCTCGGCCAGCTCTCGCTGCCCGTTGCCGTCCACGCCGGCGATGCCGACGATCTCACCCGCGTGCACGGTGAGCGTCACCCCGTCGAGCACCGCGCGCCCGTCCTCGCCGAGCGCCTTCAGCGCCAGGGCCTCCAGCAGCACCTCGCCCGTGGGCGGTTGGTAGGGCTCCACCGTCCCCTGGCCGGGGCGCGACTCGCCCACCATGAGGTTGGCCAGCTCGGCCACGTGGGTCTCCGCCGCCTTCACCTCGGCCACCAGCGCGCCGCGCCGCATCACCGCGATGCGCTCGGCCACGCTGAGCACCTCGCGCAGCTTGTGGCTGATGAAGACGACGGTGTGCCCCTGCTCCTTCAGCCCGCGCGCCACGCGGAACAGATCCTCGGCCTCCTGGGGCGTGAGCACGGCGGTGGGCTCGTCGAGGATGAGCACCTTCGCGCCGCGGTGGAGCGCCTTGACGATCTCCACCTTCTGCTGCGAGCCCACGGTGAGCGTGTCCACGCGGGCCCGCGGATCCAGCTGGAAGCCGAAGCGCTGGCAGGTGGCCGTCACCTCGGCGCAGGCGCGCTCCAGATCCAGGCGCCCCCAGCGCGTGGGCTCGCGGCCGAGCACCACGTTCTCCGCCACCGTGAGCGTGGGCACCAGCATGAAGTGCTGGTGCACCATGCCAATCCCCCGGGCGATGGCGTCCCGGGGGCTCTTGAAGCGGACCGGCTGCCCGTCCAGGAGGATGTCCCCCTCGTCCGGGTGGTAGAGCCCGTACAGGACGTTCATCAGGCTGGACTTGCCCGCGCCGTTCTCTCCGACCAGCGCGAGCAGCTCACCCGCGCGGATCTCAAGCGACACGTCGTCCAGCGCCTTGACGACGCCGAACCGCTTGTGGATGTGGCGCAGGGAGATCAGGGCGTGGCTTGGAAGGCGGCGAACTCGTCCATGGTGCCCGGGACCTTGAGCTCCCCGGAGTTGATGCGCTGGCGCAGCGCCTCCACCTTCTGCAGCGCCTCGGCCTTGCCCGGGAAGTCCAAGCGCACCTCGGCGTAGCCCACGCCGCCCTCCTTCAGGCCCAGCACCACATCACCCGCGGCGAACTTGCCCTCGGTCAGGTCGCGGCACGCGTGGTAGATGGCCAGGTCCACGTGCTTGAGCATGGAGGTGAGCACCACCTCGGGCGCCACGTGCGACTGGTCCGAGTCCACGCCGATGACCCACACCTGCTTGCCGGCCGCGCGCGCCTCCTTCACCGCCTGGATGACGCCCAGGCCGTCCGCGCCCGCCGCCTGGAAGATGACGTCCACGCCCTTCTTCAGCAGATCCTGCGCCACCTGCTTGCCGGCCGCCACGTTGTCGAAGCTGCCGGTGTACACGGCCACCAGGCCCGGCGCGGCCTTGGCGTTGGTGGTCTTCACGCCCGCGCGGTAGCCCGCCTCGAAGCGCTTGATGATGGGCACCTCCATGCCGCCCACGAAGCCCACCTTGCCCGTCTTGGACACCAGGCCCGCCAGCGCGCCCACGAGGAAGCTGCCCTCGTTCTCCTTGAAGGTGACGGTGCGCACGTTGGGCAGGCTGTAGGGCTTGTTCTCCGCGTCGAGGATCAGGCTGTCCACGAGGAGGAACTTGGCCTTGGGCTGCTTCTTGGCGGTGGCCTCCACCGCGCTCTCCAGCAGGAAGCCGTTGCCGATGGTGAGGTCCGAGCCCTGCTCCACGAGCAGATCCAGGTTGGGCTCATAGTCCTCCGGGGACTTGCTCTGGATCACCAGCGGCTCGACGTTCAGCGCGGTGATGGGCGGCTGCAGGTTGGCCAGGTCCTGGGTGATGGACTGCTTCACCTCCTCGGCGGAGGCGGGGGCGTACTTGCCACCCTCGTACCTCTTGCCCGCGGCCCAGGTCTCCAGGCCGCGCAGCGCGGCGTCATTGAAGGAGTGGTCGCCGCGGCCGCCCACGTCGATCACGAGGCCAATCTTGAGGGCCTTCGGGGCCGGGGGCTCGGCGGGCTTTGCCTCCGCCTGGGGCTGCTGCGCAGGGGCGGTGGGGGTAGGGGGTTCTTCCTTCTTGCAGGCGCCCAGGAGCGCCACAAGGGCCACGGTGGACAGGCGGAGGGTTCGGGTCATGGGAGCGTATCTAGCAGATGATGGACCCGATGGAAGGGGTAGGCTATGGCCAGGAGCCGTGAGACCCTACGAACTCATCAAGGCCAAGCGGGACGGCCAGGCGTTGGATCCAGTCGCCATCCGGGAGTTCATCGCCGCGTTCACCCGGGGGGATGTGCCGGAGTACCAGATGTCCGCCATGTGCATGGCGGTGTACTTCAAGGGGCTGAGCCCGGCGGAGCTGGGGGCGTGGACGGACGCCATGCTCAAGTCCGGCGAGGTGCTGGATCTGTCCGAGACGCCTGGCACCAAGGTGGACAAGCACTCGACGGGCGGGGTGGGGGACAAGGTCTCCCTGAGCCTGGCGCCCCTGGCGGCGGCCTGCGGGGTGCCGGTGCCGATGATCTCCGGCCGTGGGCTGGGGCACACCGGCGGGACGCTGGACAAGCTGGAGTCCATCCCCGGCTTCCGGGTGGATCTGTCGGTGGCGGACTACCGGCGGCTGGTGCGGGAGGTGGGCGCCTGCCTGATCGGCCAGACGGCGACGCTGGCTCCGGCGGACAAGAAGCTCTACGCGCTGCGGGATGTGACGGCGACGGTGGACTGCCTGCCGCTCATCGCCAGCTCCATCATGAGCAAGAAGCTGGCGGAGGGCATCGACGCGCTCGTGCTGGACGTGAAGACGGGCAGCGGCGCCTTCATGAAGGAGCTGAAGGACTCGCGCGCCCTGGCGCGGACGATGATCGACATCGGCAAGGCGATGAACCGCAAGGTGACCGCGCTGCTGACGGACATGGATCAGCCGCTGGGGCGCACGGTGGGCAACGCGCTGGAGGTGATCGAGGCGGTGGACATGCTCCGCGGCCAGGCCCCGGAGGACTACACGGAGGTGACGCTGGCGCTCACGGCGGAGATGCTCGTGCTGGGCGGCAAGGCGGCCACCGCGCAGGAGGCGCGGCAGCGGCTGACGCGCGCGGTGGAGGATGGCAGCGCGCTGCGCAAGCTGAAGGAGATCGTCCAGGCACAAGGGGGAGACCCGCGCGCCATCGACGACTACGCGCTGCTGCCCCAGGCCCGGGCCACGGCGGACGTGGTGGCGCCGGAGGGCGGCTTCGTCACGGGCATCGACACGGAGGCCGTGGGGCTGGCGGCGGTGGCGCTGGGGGCGGGGCGGCAGCGGGTGGACAGCCCCATTGATCCGGCGGTGGGCTTCACGCTGCTGCGCAAGGTGGGCGAGCCGGTGAAGGCTGGCGAGCCGGTGGTGCGCGTGCACTACAACGACGAGGGGCCCCTGAAGGACGTGAAGCAGCGGCTGCTCGTGGCGTATCGCTTCGGGCCGCGAGCTCCCGCGCCGCGCCCGCTCATCGTCGAACGGCTGGAGTAGTCCCCTCCCGAGCCCGGGCGCTTCCCGGAAAAGGCCGGATTACTCGGCCAGTGCGGATCCGACGAACACCGTGCGTGTCGGGAGTTCTTGAAGACGTGGGGGGTCTCGTGCGAGATCGCGCCGCCACCGGGAGGGGTGCCTCATGACTCGCAAGTTGCTGTTTCTCGCCACGCTGATCTCCGTCTCGATGTTGCCGCTCAACGCCCACGCGGGCGTGTGGTTCGAGCTGCTCCACGCGCCCTGCTGGACGGGGGATGAGAACGACATCAAGCAGGACAACGGCGTCATCGGCCGCTACAGCGGCGCGATCGACTGCTTCAACAAGGACTTCAATGGAGGTGGGTCCCGCACCATCCTGTCGATCAAGGCGTTCCAGGCCTGGGAGTACGGGACAATGTTCCTGTATTACGACATCACCGGGCCCTTCAACAGCGCCGTCTCCGGTGACGCGAGCGACAACGAGCGGGGCGGCTTCTTCGGCGGCATCACGTTGACGGTGTCACCCAAGAAGATCGGCGAGAAGTTCGCGGGCCGGGAGTTCGACTGGGGCCCCATCGCCGACGTGCAGCTCAAGTACGAGGCGGAGCACGTCTCCAAGATCGGCATGCTCAACTACTACGGCCTGCAGTGGGACCTGAAGGCCCCGTTCCTGGACTTCCTGTCCGTCACCACGGTGATCCGTGACGACTACGTGTTCAAGGGGATCGACTTCCAGGTGGGCGCGGCCTTCCAGAAGTCGTTCTCGCTGGCCAACCAGGATCTCATCTTCGCCGCCTTCCTCCAGGCGGGCCTCTTCGGTGAGGGTGACTCCAAGGTCGAAGGGTCACCCCCCGGCAACCAGTTCTTCATCACCCAGCCGCAGCTGCTCTGGGACGTGGCCAAGAACTTCGGCGCCACCCCGGGCAAGTTCTACCTCGGGCTCGAGTGGCAGGTCGCGTACAACCGCTACCTCATCGAGGACAAGACGGAGAACGTGCTCCAGGGCATGATCCGCTGGAACATCTGAGCCCTGGGGGCAAACGGGGCCTACATGAGTCCACCCTTGGAGGAGGCGCCCGTTCAAGGGTGGGCTGCACGGAGCCGTTCGTGCTTCCATAGGCCTGGATGAGCACGATGGAGCGGGTGCCCGGGGCGTTGCTGGATGGAGCGCTCGCGGAGAAGGTCAACGCCGCGGAGCGGGGCATCGCGGTGCTTCGCCTGCTGGTCGTCCTGGGCGGGTGGATCACCTATCCCCTGCTGGACAAGGCCGGGACGAGACCGTGGCTGGTCTACCTGCTGTTGAGCGGCGCGACGCTCTACGCGCTCGGGCTCTACCTGCTGGGGCGGGAGAGCGGGTACCGGAAGCCGTCGTCGGTCGCCGCCACGTCCGTCCTCGATGTGCTGTTCACGCTGCTGTGGCTGTACGCCACCGGGGGGATCCACTCCCCCTTCCTGATCAGCGTCCTGCTGGCCGTAGTCACGGCGGGGATCCGCTTCACTCCGAGGCAGACCGTCCTCTTCGGCCTGGCGCTGATGGTCGGCTACCTGGCGCTCCTCGCCCTGACGGGGCAGGCGCAGGGCCGGTGGGGCCTGGTGGTGCTCCACATCGTCTTCATCCTGCTGTCCTGCGTGCTGGGGCAGCTCGTCTCCCGGCTGCTGATCGAGCAGCTCGTCGCGAAGCTGGAGCTGCAGAAGCGGCTCGAGATGGAGGAGCAGCTGGCGCGCAGCGAGGCGGCGCTCGCCGAGGCCCAGGCCATTGCCCACACGGGGAGCTGGAGCTGGGAGCTCTCCACCGGCCAGCACACCTGGTCGTCCGAGCTCTACCGCATCCTGGGCCGTGCCCCCGGTGAGCCGGCCAGCGCCGACACCTTCCTGGAGTGCGTCCACCCGGAGGCGCGGCCCTCGCTCCAGCTCGCGCTGGCGCACGCCCAGGCGGACGGCCAGCCCTTCCAGGGGGAGTACCGCCTGCTCCATCCGTCCGGAGAGGTGCGGTGGATCCACCTCAAGGGCCAGGTGGTGGCGGATGCCTCCGGTCAGCCAGCGCGCATGAGCGGCACCGCCCAGGACATCACCGAGCGCAAGGCCATGGAGAAGCGCCTGGTGATCGCCGATCGCATGGCCGCGCTGGGGACGCTCGCCGGGGGGATCGCCCATGAGATCAACAACCCGCTCACCTTCATCACCACCAACCTGATGTGGCTCGAGGAGTGCCTGCTCCCGGGGGATCCGAAGCAGCTCCCTCCCATCCACGAGCTGCGGGGGGCGGTGTCCGACGCGCGCGAGGGGGCCAGCCGCGTGCGCAACATCGTGAGGGAGCTCAAGTCGTTCTCCCGCGTGGACGAGGCCCGGCACCAGCCGGTGGACGTGCACCGCGGGCTGGAGTTCTCCCTCAACATCGCCGCGCAGGAGATCCGCCCACGGGCTCGCCTGGTGCGGGACTTTGGAGAGGTTCCGCACGTGCTGGGGGACGAGACCCGCCTGGGGCAGGTCTTCCTCAACCTCCTGATGAACGCCGCGCAGGCCATCCCCGAAGGCCGCCCCGAGGCGAACACCATCACGGTCCGCACGCGCGTGGCCGCCCCCGGCCAGGTGGTGGTGGAGATCAGCGACACGGGCGTCGGCATTCCGCCAGAGCTCCTGGAGCGCATCTTCGATCCGTTCTTCACCACCAAGCCCATGGGCGTCGGCACGGGCCTGGGCCTGTCGATCTGCCACGGCATCGTGTCCGCGCTCGGGGGGCAGATCTCGGTCCAGAGCGAACTCGGCAAGGGCACCACCTTCAGCGTGACGCTGCCCGCCACCGACGCGCCGCTGCTCCAGGGCGATGAGACCCCCGTCCCCTCCAGCCCCGTGCGGGCCCGCCTCCTGCTCATCGATGACGAGCCGATGGTCGCCGCCTCGCTGAGCCGGATGCTCCGGGCGGAGTACGACGTCAGCACCAGCTCGGGCGCCGAGGCCCTGCGCCGGATGCTCGAGGGGGAGCCCTTCGACGTGATCCTCTGCGACCTGGGCATGCCGGACATCTCCGGCATGGACCTGTACGCCCGGCTGCACGCGGAGCGGCCCGCCCTGGCCGCGCGGATGATCTTCCTCACGGGGGGCGCGGTCACCCAGCGGGCGCAGGAGTTCATCTCCCAGGCGCGCTACTGGGTCGAGAAGCCCGTGGAGCTGCCCACGCTGCGCGCCCTCCTCCAGGAGGTCATGCGGGAGTCAGCGGCCTCGCGTCGCTGAAGCCGAGCTCTGGACTCTGCCCGGAGTTGCTGGATTCCTACCCACGTATCAGGTAGGGAGCCAGTGTGATGGGACTTCGCGAACTCTTCAGGGGCAGGCGCAGGGCGGTTGCTTCCACGCGGAAGCAGCCCTTGAGCCTTCAGGTGGTGTTTTCACGCGAGGTGATGCTCACGGCGGACGTGCTGGCGCACATGCTCCGGGAGTGTCACCCCTCCTTGGCGCAGGCTCGCGTCGAGATCCGGACGGGCATGCTGGGCCCGGGCGAAGGGCAGTTCGGGCAGATGGCGCGGGTGCAATGGGAGCGGCACACCGTCCACGTGGTGTTCTTCAACACGCCCGCGCCCGCCGAGATGATGGAGCACACGACGGAGTTCGCCCTCTACGAGGAGGAGCTGAAGGCGCAGGCCAGGAGGCACGTCGCCCACGCCATTCTCGGCTATCAGGGCGAGGAGCTGGATCCGCTGGCGCAGTATGTGGCGCTGGCGAAGATCGCGGTGGCGCTGATCCCGCTGGGGGCGATCGTGGTGTTGAACGCGGGCGCGTTTACCTCCTACCCCGCCGAGCAGCTGCTGCCCCGCCCAGGGGAGGAGCTGGACGAGGTGCTGAACACGCTGCCCTTGATGGCCCTGTTCGTGGGCTTCGCGAGGGTGGGGGTGAGGGGCGAGGAGGGGATGTGGATACGGACCAGCGGCGCGCCGCTGCTGGACATGCCGGATCTGGCCATCCACGTCCGCGATTACCGCGAGAGCCAGCGGGTCTTCCTGATCTTCAAGAACATCTTCGCCGCGATGCGCTCCTCGGGGGTGAGGTTCAGCGCGGGGGACATGGTGGAGGACGAGGAGACGCACTGGAAGTTCCGGAAGCCGCGCGCGAACGAGGGGGTGCTCCACAGTGAGCGGATGATCGTCCTGGAGCCCACCAATCTCAAGGTGTGGCTCCCCTGAAGGTCAGGGGCGCCACGACCTTTCGAACTGATCCAGCGGGGTGAAGCCCACGTTGCGGAGCTTCGCCCGCTCGAACGCCTTCTTCACTTCCTCCACCACCAACACAAATCCGCTATCTCCGGCGGCCATGAAGAAGTCGGAGCCATCCCAGGATGCAGGATCGAAGAAGAACCCCTTCCACACGGGGAAGATGCCGGCTGGGCGGATGCGTGGCAGCTCGATACTTTGGGACCAATCAATGTCGCCGCACCGTCCGGTGATGGCCAGGCCGCTGTAGCCGGGGATCAGCTGACCCTGCTTGTCGCGAACGGAGACCTCGTAGAGCGACCACCCGGTGAACCCGTGCGACCGCAGGAGTTGCACGACGGAGTCTGCAATGATGATGGGTACTGCGTGTGTCGTCCAAATCAGGGTCTCTTGCTGGATCCGTGGATCTCGCAGGGTGGACGGTGGAGTCCACGGCGAGAGACGGTGGAGAGGCCTTGCCCCGCCCCAAT
>JAFGNZ010000181.1 GCA_016926755.1 Myxococcaceae bacterium
ATTGGGGCGGGGCAAGGCCTCTCCACCGTCTCTCGCCGTGGACTCCACCGTCCACCCTGCGAGATCCACGGATCCAGCAAGAGACCCATGAATTGCCTCCGCGTCTGCGCCTCTCATCGCCTCATGGGCGTCGAGTTCACGCTTCAGGTTACGTGAGTCGGAGACATAGTTGGTGTTGTGCCTCACACCATCAGGCCGCAAGGATGAAGCATCCGGCCTACGGGGACGAGCCCCTGCCGAGAGATCCTTGGGAACACCTTCGCCCTGGGCATTCAATTGCCCCTTGTTCTTCCGCAGTTGGGTATGTCCCGCTGCCTCTCGAGCAGCCAATTCCCTTTCGATGGCCTCGTTGTGCGCGGGGTTCTGCTGGGTGTGGGCGGGGCCATAGCGTGTAGACAGCTTCGCGCCACCGCCCGAGCCGTCACCTGCGCCGTCCATCGTCGAGCACACGGCGAGGCCGCCGCAGAGGCGTGTTGCGACCTCTCCTGTCGCTACCCCGCTGATGATGAGGCTGCCATCCGCCACCACCTGGGCCGTGGCCGCGGCCCCCACCGCCAGCCCTCCATCCACCGCGTATCGCGGTGCTCCCAGCAGGGCCCCGAGCCCTCCCGGAGGCGCCGTGGGCATTACCTTGGCCACTCCCATGCTCGCCACCATCACCAGCACCCGCAACCCCGTGCCCCCGATCGCCACCCCGAAGCGCCGCGAAGCCGCTTCCAGTTCCCCTTCGGTCCTCGCCGCTTCGGACTCTCGATAGAGCCGCAGGCACGCCAGCGCCACGTTCACCACCTCGAGCACCCCCACCGTGAGGGCCAGCACCGCGGTCAGCGTCACCGCGAAGGCCTTGGAGAAGAAGGGCTCAGGCGCCAGCCACGCCGCGAAGTACACCACCACCGACAGGCACACGCTGGCCACGAACAACGGCGAGCCGAACAGCTCCCTCGCCGCCTCTCGCACTCCCTCTCCCATGTAGCGAGGTGACAGCTTCAAGGCCCGGAACAGCCGGCTCTGCTCCCAGGAGTCTGCCAGAGGCAGCAGCGTCCCGCCGAAACGGGACAGGAACTCCTCACGAAGGTGTTGCTCCCACTCCCCATCGCCCTCGTCCCTCCACAACTCCAGCCCTGAGGGCGCGAGGACGCGGATCTCAGGTCGCTCCGCCAGGAACGCTTCATGGAGAGCCGCGAGCGCAGCCTGCGCCTCCTGCCTGCTCATCACCTCGAGCACGGGGTTGGCCTCCACGGGCTCGAAGGAGAGCCGCACGCGGCCCTCGGGCAGCGGCCTCATCCTCACGGCTCTGGGCGCCACCCCCTCAGCGCTCCCTGTGTGCGCGGTGGCACATGCGGCCTGGAGCGTGAGGCTCACGGCCAGCAGCACTCGCAGCAACAGGGCGGCGGTCTTCATGTCCCGCACTCTGCACCACTTCGGAGCCACGCGACACCGCGCCACTCCTCACCGCCAGCCCGTGACCGAGTCCCCCACTCCTCTCGGTGCGCGCGCTCCGCCGACTTCACTCCCGGACCCCGCCTGAACCCGGGTGGGGCCGGCGCATGGCGCAAACCTGTCGGACAACCGGACAGCTTTTGAGAGGGCGCGTCCGGCAGGTCCTGAAAATCCGCGGGCCCCGAGAGCGCCGGGCAGATAGATTGCCCCCATGAGCGGGGACCCCAGGGACGAGTGGAAGGTGCGGATCCTGCACATCTCCGACCTGCACGAGCGCGGCCCGCGTGAGAGCGAGTCGTTCCGCAGGCGCCGCGTCCTCGGAGAGGCCTGGAAGCGCAACCTCGATGCTCTGCTTGAGGACGGAGCCATCGATCTGGTCTGCTTCACCGGCGACATCGCCGACTGGGGACAACCCGCCGAGTACAAGCTGGCCACCGAGTTCATCGAGGCGCTCCTCCAGCAACTCGCCCTCCCCAAGGAGCGCCTCTTCCTCGTGCCGGGCAATCACGACATCGACCGCTCCAAAGGCAAGAGCGACTGGTCGAAGCTGCGCGGCAAGAAGGGCAAGCTCTTCCAGGTTCCCCAACTGGACCTGTCGCGCTGGATGGCTGGAGGCAAGCCCCCGCTCGGCCTGGAGAGAGTGTCGCGGGAGCAGCTGCTCTCGCGGCAGGAGGCCTATCGCAAGTGGGTGGCCGCCAAGCTCAAGCGCAAGGACCTCCTCCCGAAGCAGAAGGGGCCCCATCCGTTCCTGGGCTATCGGCACACGCTCCAGCTTCCCGGCTACCCGTTCGACATTCACGTCGTGGGCTTGGACTCCGCATGGCTCGCGGGCGATGACAATGACGGCGGCAAGCTGCTCCTCACCACGGATCAGGTCGGGCGGCTGACCACCGACAAGGGGAAGCCACTGCCCGGCTTCCGCCTCGCGCTCGTCCATCATCCCCTCTCCGACCTCGCCGACAAGGACGAGTGTCAGCGGCTGCTCGCCACCCATGTGGACCTCCTGCTGCGGGGCCATCTGCACAATGAGGCGGTCGAGACCTGGGAGGACCCGGACCACACCTCGCGCCAGCTCGCGGCGGGCTGCCTCTACGAGGGCCACCACGCCGACGAGTGGCCCAACGCCTGCCATGTCATCGAGGCCACGCTCGACAAGGAGGGACGTCCGCTCCGCTACGACCTGCGGTTTCGGAGCTGGTCCAAGCGCGGCCACTGGCACGACGACAACAGCCTCTACAAAGGGACGAGGGACGGCCGACTCACGTGGAGGATCCGCCAGTCGCCACCTCCACCACCTCCGCCTCTTACTGGGCCTTTCGTCGGACGCCAGCGCGAGTTGGAGCGGATGAAGGAGGTTCTGCTGTCCGCCGAGAGGCGTCCCGTCGCCATCTGCGCGGTGCATGGCATGCCGGGAGTCGGTAAGTCCTACCTCGCTGCTCGTTTCGCGGAGCTTCACCAGAAGGACTTTCCAGGTGGATGTCCACGGCTGGTGCTCAACCCCACCGCGCTCCCCAGCGTGGAGGTGCTCCTGGGCGAGGTGGGGAACCGGCTCGAACTTCCGGCGGGCGCGCGGATGGCGGAGCGCTGTCGGGAGCGCCTGTTGCGTCCCCTCTCGCTGCTGATCGTGGAGAACGTCGATTCGCGGGAGGCCGCGGATGTAACGGCGCGGCTCGTTAGAGCACTCCCGGGGTGCCCCATCCTCGTCACGGGTCGGTATCAGGGGTTCTCCGAGGCAGGCGGATGGACGCGTGTCGAAGTACAGACGCTGGATGAGGCGAATGCCCTCCAACTGCTTGAACGAGAGTTGGGGCCCGATGCAACCCGATTCGAGCGAGCGCACTACCAGACCCTGGTGCGCGCCCTGGGATACCTGCCGCTGGCCTTGCATCTGGCAGCGGGCCACCTGCGCGCCTCGCACTCTGTCGAGAGCTTCCTCGCGCTTCTGAAGAAGAAGGGGCTCGACCTGGAGCCGGCCCACAGCAATGACCCTCTTTTCATGGAGGACCAGGCCCGGTCCATCATCCGCCGTACGTTCGAGTTGTCCCTGGAGTTGTTGCGGCGCCAGCTTGGCGCTGCCCCCGAGGCTGAGCGACTCCTCGCAGGCCTGAACGCGCTCGGCCATGCTTCGTTGTCCGGCTTCGGCGAGAGTCTGGGTGCCGCGATCGCAGGGCTCACGGTGCAGGAGTTCCGAGAACTGACCGCATCTGCATGCTCCCTCTCACTCTTGAGCCGGGTGCCCAGACAGGAGCGAAACGACGATGCCTGGCGTGTCCATCCTCTCCTTGCGGAGTTGCTACGTGGGTACCCTGACGCTGCGTCGGGCCTGGAGCGGATGACCCAGTGGTTCGTCAAGCGACTACCCGCGCTGCCTCCTGAACAAGAGCAGGTGCAGAGCAAGCGTTGGCGGGAGATCAATCTTGAGGCCAATGCCTTGGTGGATTGGCTGTCGCAAGTCAGCGAGAAGGATCGTATCCGCGTAGGGAGTGCCGGATCAGAATTTGCCATCTACCAGGGCCCGTTTCCCGCGTGGACGGACTTCTATGAACTAGCGTTGGGGAAAGAACTCACGCCCACAGACCGGTCGAACATCCTCTGGGCGCTCGGAAATTTGGCGCGCAGAGCTGGCGCACTGGACCGAGCACTCTCTACGGCGAAAGAAAAGGCTGTGCTGGATCGGCAGCGCCAGTATCCGCGCGGGGCTGCATTAGCAGCAGGGATATGTGCCGACATCCTCCAGGCCCGCGGTGAGCTAGATGAAGCCTTGCGCATTCGCAGGGAGGAGGAGCTTCCCGTCTTCGAGCGCCTGGGCGACGTGCGCGAACGCGCGGTGACGCTGGGGAAGGTGGCCGACATCCTCCAGTCCCGCGGCAAGCTGGACGATGCCCTGCGCATTCTCAATGAGGAGATG
>JAFGNZ010000182.1 GCA_016926755.1 Myxococcaceae bacterium
CACAGCACCGTGGGCGGCGTGCCCCTCACCGAGCTGATCGCCAAGGACACGCTGGACGCGATCGTCAAGCGCACCCGCGAGGGCGGCGCCGAGCTGGTGGCCCTCTACAAGACGGGCAGCGCCTACTTCGGCCCGGCGGCCAGCTCCATCGCCATGGCGGAGAGCTTCCTGCTGGATCGCAAGCGCATCCTCCCGGCCGCCACCCTGCTCGAGGGCCAGTACGGCATCAACGGCTACTTCTTCGGCGTGCCGGTGCAGATCGGCGCCGGCGGCGTGGAGAAGGTCATCACCGTGCAGCTGGACGACTCCGAGAAGGCCGCCATGGAGAAGTCCTTCCAGTCGGTGAAGAAGACGGTCGACAGCGTGAAGCTGTAGTCCGGCAGCCGGGGCCCGTCCCACCCGGGAGCTGCCTGGGGAGGGCGGGCCTTATGCTGGGGATGGCGAGCGCTTATCGCGCGCGTCGTCCGAATTGCGGCGGAGTTCCGCCAAGTTAACTAGCCTGTAGCACCCGCAGTGGAGGTTGGGGTGGCGCGCTCTCCGATCCTGGCGAGCCAGCAGCCCCCCGGCTCCTGGCAGTGAAGGAGACGAGGCATGGCAGCAGCAGCGCGGTTCACGGTGGTGGGTGGTGGGCTGGCGGGGTTGATGACGACGATCAAGCTGGCCGAGGCGGGCCACCACGTCGACGTCCTCTCCATCGTCCCGGTGAAGCGCTCTCACTCGGTCTGCGCCCAGGGTGGGATCAACGGCGCGGTGAACACCAAGGGCGAGGGCGATCACCCGGACATCCACGTGAAGGACACGCTGCGAGGCGGTGACTTCCTCGCGGAGCAGGTGTCCGTGAAGGGCATGTGCTACGCGGCGCCGGGCATCATCTACATGCTGGACCGCATGGGGGTGACGTTCAACCGCACCTCCGAGGGCCTGCTGGACTTCCGGCGCTTCGGCGGCACGCTCCACCACCGCACGGCCTTCGCGGGCGCCACCACCGGCCAGCAGCTGCTCTACGCGCTGGACGAGCAGGTGCGCCGCTACGAGTCCGAGGGCAAGGTCACCAAGTACGAGTACTGGGAGTGGCTGGGCACGGTGAAGGACGAGGCCGGCCGCTGCATCGGCAGCGTGGCGCTGGACCTGCGCACCATGGAGATCCGCACGTTCCCGGCCGAGGCGGTGTGCCTGGCCACGGGCGGCCCGGGCATCGTCTTCGGGCGCTCCACCAACTCCATCATCAACACGGGCACCGCGGCGGGCCGCGCCTACCTGGAGGGCGCGCTCTACGCCAACGGCGAGTTCATCCAGGTGCACCCCACCTCCATCCCCGGTGAGGACAAGCTGCGCCTGATGAGCGAGTCCGTGCGCGGCGAGGGCGGCCGCGTCTGGGTGCCGAAGAAGAAGGGCGACACGCGCAGCCCGCGGGACATCCCGGACAGCGAGCGCTGGTACTTCCTCGAGGAGAAGTACCCCAAGTACAAGAACCTGGTGCCGCGCGACGTGGCCACCCGCGAGATCTTCACGGTCTGCCGGGATCTGGGCATGGGCATCGGCGGCAAGGACGGCGTGTACCTGGACGTGACGCACATCCCCGCGCCCACGCTCGACGCGAAGATCAAGGGCGTGATGGAGATCTACGAGAAGTTCGTGGGGGATGATCCGCGCAAGACACCGATGGTCATCTTCCCGGGCATGCACTACTCGATGGGCGGCCTGTACGTGACGTTCGAGGCGGATTCGCGCACGCTCACCCCGGCCGAGGGCAGCCCGAAGAACCAGTCCACCAACATCCCCGGCCTCTACGCGGCGGGCGAGGCGGACTACGCCTTCCACGGCGCCAACCGGCTGGGGGCCAACTCGCTGCTGTCCTGCATCTACTCGGGGATGATCGGCGGGCCGGCCATGGCGGCCTACGCGAAGAACAACGCCACCAGCGCCGAGGCCAAGAGCGACAAGTACTTCGCCGACGCGAAGAAGTACTGGGACGACCGGTTCGCCACGATCAAGAAGATGGCGGGCGCGGAGAACCCGTACCAGATCTCCAAGGAGCTGGGCGAGCTGATGACGGAGAACTGCACCGTCGTCCGCTACAACGATCGGCTCAAGAAGACGGTCGAGAAGATCCGCGAGCTGAAGGGCCGCTGGAAGGACTGCAACGTGCTGGACACGGGCAGCGTGGCCAACCGCTCGCTGTCGTTCACCAACCAGCTGTGGAACATGCTGGAGCTGGGCGAGGTGATCGCCACCAGCGCGCTGCTGCGCGACGAGAGCCGCGGCGCCCACTACAAGCCGGACTTCTCGCTGCCGGAGCCCAAGTCGAAGGATCCGACCCAGGATCCGGAGTGGATGGCGCTGTGGAAGAAGCGCCACGAGAAGTGGGCGAAGACGACGATCGCGAAGCACTCGGAGGAGGGGCCGAAGATCTCCTACGAGGACATCTCCACCCCGGTGCTCGAGCCGGAGCCGCGCTGGTACGCGTAGTCAGGGGAGCTCATCATGGATACCGCACAGGCAAGCGCTACCACCAAGACCGTGACCTTCCGCATCTGGCGCCAGGATGGGCCTGGGGGCGAGGGGCACTATGACGAGTTCCGCATCCCGTACAGCAAGGGCGCCAACGTCGTCTCGTGCCTGATGGAGATCCAGCGCAACCCCGTCACCGTGCAGGGCAAGAAGGTGGCCCCGGTGGTGTGGGACGCGGCGTGCCTCGAGGAGGTGTGCGGCAGCTGCGCGATGAACATCAACGGCCGGGTGCGGATGGCGTGCTCGGCGCTGATCGACAAGCTGGAGCAGCCCATCACGCTGGAGCCGATGAGGAAGTTCCCGGTGGTGCGGGATCTCGCGGTGAACCGCGACCGGATGTTCGAGGCGCTCAAGCGGGTGAAGGGGTGGATCCCGGTGGATGGCACGCACAACCTGGGGCCGGGCCCGCGGCAGTCGCCGAAGGATCAGGCGACGATGTACGTGCTGTCCACGTGCATCACGTGCGGCAGCTGCCTGGAGGCGTGCCCGCAGGTGACGCTGGACAACGCCTTCGTGGGCGCGGCGGCGATCAGCCAGGCGCGGCTGTTCAACATGCACCCCACGGGGGAGATGAACGCGGAGGAGCGCACGCGGGCGCTGATGGGGCCGGGCGGCGTCCAGGACTGCGGCAAGGCCCAGAACTGCGTGAAGGTGTGCCCGAAGGAGATCCCGCTCGTCACCTCCATCGCGGCGATGAACCGCGAGGTGAGCAAGGTGCTGATCAAGGACATCTTCTTCAAGGAAGAGGAGAAGAAGGGCCACGGCGGCCCGGGGTAGCCCCCCGTCGCCTGCGTCGTCCCGACCGGCCCTGCGCTTGGGGGTTCCTTCTCCCGAGGCAGGGCCGAGTCATGTCCGCCCTCCGGCAGGCGGGTGCTTCACGGCTCGAGTGCTCCCCTGGCCCTGGTGGAGACCTGCCGATAGGGCTATTTTCAGACCAGAGTTCAGACCATTGGAGACGCCATGAAGCCCTTGCAGGTCTCGGAGGACATCCTGCCCATCGCCGAGTTCAAGACGCGGGCGTCGGAGGTTGTCCGGCGATTACGGGAGCATCGGCGCCCGGTGGTCATCACGCAGGGGGGCAAGCCAGCCGCGGTGCTGCTCGCGCCCGAGGAGTTCGATCAGCTGACATCTCAGGCCCGCTTCCTGGCTGCTATTGATGAAGGACTCGCGGATGCCAAGGCGGGCAGGGTCTTGTCCGACGAGGAGCTTGGCGCCGTGCTGGACGAGCAGCTCGGGAAGCTCTAGGCGTGAGTCCGCCGAGCGTCCGTTGGTCGCATCGGGCGAAGAATGATCTGATCGAGATTGCTCGCTTCATCAGCGCGGATGATCCAGGCGCCGCACGGGCTTGGGTCGAGAAGCTACGCGGGCAGGCCAGGAGGGTGGCGAGCACTCCGTGGGCCGGAAGGCGCGTGCCTGAGCTCGGGCGCGATGAGATCCGCGAAGTGCTTCTGCGCCACTACCGCATCATCTACCGCGTCGAGTCCCACGGCATCACGGTGCTCACCGTGTTCGAGGGGCACCGCCTGTTCCCGCGAGACGTGCCTACCGAGTGAGGCTGAACACGAGGGCATTCTGTTCGCTCATGCCTACATCGGGGTCGCCGTCACCCCAGGCCTGTCAACGTCCTTGCACTCGGGGCCGTCTTGGGCGAATACGCAGCCCGCGCTTGACGCTTCAGGCCAGCGCCGCTCACCCGGAGCCTTGATGAAGATCCACGAGTACCAGGGCAAGGAAATCTTCAGGAAGTATGGCGTCCCCACTCCTCGGGGCATCCTCGCGCTCTCGCCCAACGAGGCGGAGGCGGCGGCCAAGCAGCTCGGCACCTCTGTCGTCGTGGTGAAGGCCCAGATCCACGCGGGCGGCCGCGGCAAGGGCGGCGGCGTGAAGCTCGCCAAGAGCCCCGCCGAGGCCAAGGATCTCGCCAAGGCCATGCTGGGCATGAAGCTCAAGACGATCCAGACCGGCCCCGAGGGACAGACCGTCCACAAGGTCTACATCGAGGAGGGGCTCGCCATCGCCCAGGAGCTGTACCTCGGCGTGACGCTGGACCGCGCCACCTCGCGCATCACCTTCATGGCCTCCAAGGAAGGCGGCGTGGAGATCGAGGAGGTCGCCGCCCATCACCCCGAGAAGATCCTCCGCGAGGCGGTGGATCCGGCGGTGGGCTTCCTGGACTTCCAGGGCCGCAAGCTGGCCTTCGGCCTGGGCCTCTCCGGCCCCACCGTGAACAAGTTCGTCCAGTTCTGCTCCGCGCTCTACAAGATGTACGTGGACACGGACGCGTCCCTGGTGGAGGTCAACCCGCTGGTCATCCTCAAGGATGGCGGCGTGGTGGCGCTCGACGCGAAGGTGAACTTCGACGAGAACGCGCTCTACCGGCACAAGGATCTGCTGGAGTACCGAGATCTCGCCGAGGAGGAGCCGCGCGAGACGCAGGCCAAGGAGTACGATCTGGCCTACATCGCGCTGGACGGCAACATCGGCTGCATGGTGAACGGCGCGGGCCTGGCCATGGCCTCCATGGACACCATCAAGCTGGTGGGCGGCAACCCGGCCAACTTCCTCGACGTGGGCGGCGGCGCCAGCAAGGAGAAGGTGACGGCGGCCTTCAAGCTGATCCTCGCCGACCCGAACGTGAAGGCGGTGCTGGTCAACATCTTCGGCGGCATCATGAAGTGCGACGTCATCGCCGAGGGCATCATCGCCGCGGCGAAGGAGGTCCAGCTCAAGGTGCCGCTGGTGGTGAGGCTCGAGGGCACCAACGTGGAGAAGGGCAAGGAGCTGCTGCGCACCTCCGGCCTGGCCATCACCCCGGCGGACAACCTGCGGCAGGCGGCGGAGAAGGCCGTCGCCGCGGCGAAGTAGCCCCGTCACCCCCTCTTTACGAGAGTCACCTCATGAGCATCCTCGTCAACGAAGACACGAAGGTCCTCTGCCAGGGCATCACGGGCTCGGCGGGCTCGTTCCACTCGAAGCAGATGCTGGAGTACGGCACCCAGCTCGTCGCCGGCGTCACCCCGGGCAAGGGCGGCACCGACTTCGAGGGCAAGGTCCCCGTCTTCAACACGGTGGCCGAGGCGGTGAAGCAGGCCGGCGCCAACACCTCGGTCATCTTCGTCCCGCCGCCCTTCGCCGCGGACTCCATCATGGAGGCCGCTGACGCGGGCGTGGCCCTCATCATCACCATCACCGAGGGCATCCCCGTCAACGACATGGTCCGCGCCAAGCGCTACCTGCAGGGCAAGCCGGGCGTGCGCCTCATCGGCCCCAACTGCCCCGGCGTCATCACCCCGGGCGCCAGGTGCAAGATCGGCATCATGCCGGGCCACATCCACAAGCCGGGCCGCATCGGCGTGGTGTCCCGCTCCGGCACGCTCACCTACGAGGCGGTGCACCAGCTCACCCAGCTGGGCCTGGGCCAGAGCACCGCGGTGGGCATCGGCGGGGATCCCGTCAACGGCACGGACTTCATCGACTGCCTCAAGCTGTTCAACGCCGATCCGGAGACCGACGCGGTCATCATGATCGGCGAGATCGGCGGCAGCGCCGAGGAGGCCGCCGCCGAGTACGTGGCGCGGGAGTTCACCAAGCCCATCGCCGGCTTCATCGCGGGCCAGTCCGCGCCCCCGGGCAAGCGCATGGGCCACGCCGGCGCCATCATCTCCGGGGGCAAGGGTACCGCCGCGGAGAAGATCAAGGCCATGGAGGCCGCGGGCTTCCTCATGGCCCCCAGCCCCACGGAGCTGGGCACCACCCTCCAGGAGGCGCTCAAGCGCGGCGCCCCTAAGAAGAACCGCTAGCCGTCTTTCCACTCACACGAGACACCACGAGGACCACCAGACATGGCCATCGAGCGTACGCTGTCCATCATCAAGCCGGACGGGCTGGAGAAGGGCATCATCGGCAAGATCATCTCCAAGTTCGAGGAGAAGGGCCTCAAGCCCGTCGCCATCCGCCTGCAGCACCTGTCCCAGGCGCAGGCCGAGGGCTTCTACGCCGTGCACAAGGCGCGGCCGTTCTTCAAGGATCTGGTCAGCTTCATGATCTCCGGCCCCGTGGTGCTCATGGTGCTGGAGGGTGAGAACGCCGTGGCCGCCAACCGCGAGATCATGGGCGCCACCAACCCGGCCAACGCCGCCCCGGGCACCATCCGCAAGGAGTTCGCCACCAGCATCGACAAGAACACGGTGCACGGCTCGGACAGCCTGGAGAACGCCAAGATCGAGGTCGCCTACTTCTTCCGCGAGACCGAGATCCACTCGTACGAGTGGCAGGGCAAGAAGTAGTCCCGCGGACTGCCCGCGGACTTCGGCCCGGCGTCAGCGCTTCGAGCGCGGGCCCCGGGCCGCTGTCTTGCGGGGAGGGGAGGAGGCGAGCCCTCCTTTGACTTGCCGCCCCCAGATGTGGGAAGGCTCCCCCACACACTCCTCGTTAGAACCTCGAAGATGATGTCCGAGCCCTCCGCCAGCACCGCTCCCGACACCACGCCGCTGCCGGCCCCCGCGCCAGCGAAGCTCGTGGACGTGTCCAGCCTCACGCTGGAGGGGCTCTCCCGCTTCCTCACCGAGCAGCTGGGCGAGCGCGCGTTCCGCGCCGGGCAGATCTACCGCTGGATCCACCAGCGCGGCGTCACCTCGTTCGACGAGATGACGGACCTGGCCAAGGCCCTCCGCCAGAAGCTCAAGGAGCGCGCCGAGATCGTCCCCCTGGTGAAGGATCTCGAGCAGCGCTCGGTGGACGGCACCATCAAGTACCGCTTCAAGACGCGCGACGGGCGCTACATCGAGTCCGTCTACATGCCCACGCCGGACCGCAAGACGCTGTGCGTCTCCACGCAGGTGGGCTGCGCCATGGCGTGCTCCTTCTGCATGACGGGCACCCTGGGCCTCAAGCGCAACCTGACGCCCGGGGAGATCGTCGCCCAGGTGCACACCGTCAACCGCGAGGTGCGCCAGCGCGAGGGCCTGGAGACGTACCGCCCGCTCTCCAACCTGGTGTTCATGGGCATGGGCGAGCCCCTGCACAACTTCGAGAACCTCAAGACGGCGCTCTCCATCCTCCAGTCCGAGGACGGGCCCAACTTCTCCCACCGCCACATCACCGTCTCCACCGTGGGCCTGGTGCCCATGATCGAGCGCTTCGGCCAGGAGACGGACGTCAAGCTCGCCATCTCGCTCAACGCCAGCACGGACGAGCAGCGCAGCAAGACGATGCCCGTCAACCGCAAGTGGAACATCGCCGCGCTGCTGGAGGCCTGCCGCAAGTTCCCCCTGCGCCAGGGCCGGCGCATCACCTTCGAGTACGTGCTGCTGAGGGGCTTCAACGACAGCGACGAGGACGCCTACCGGCTCGTCGAGCTGCTCCAGGGCATCCCCGCCAAGGTGAACCTGATCCCCTACAACGAGAACCCGGGGCTGGGCTTCCAGACGACCATGGAGGAGCGGGCGGAGGCCTTCCGCGCCATCCTCGCCGAGGGCCACGTGGCGGCCTTCATCCGACAGAACCGGGGCCGGGACATCGCCGGCGCCTGTGGGCAGCTCGCCAATCGGGGAGGGGAGGATGCCTCCCAGGCGACGCAACCTCCCGAGCTTCCTTGACAATCCCGAGGGAGGGACGCTAATAGCGCGCCCCTCCTTCATTATTCGTTACCTGCTGTTTTCACTGGAGTCAGTTCAATGTCCGTCGTTCTCCGTCTTGCCCGCGCGGGCGCCAAGAAGAGGCCGTACTACCACGTGGTTGCCACCGACTCCCGGAACCCCCGGGACGGCAAGTTCATCGAGGCCGTGGGCGCCTACGATCCGAACCTGACCCCGCCGAAGGTGGAGTTCAACCAGGAGCGGCTCCAGTACTGGCTGAAGACGGGCGCGCTGCCCTCCGAGACGGTGGCGGACCTCATCAAGCGCGCTGGCAAGGCCGCGCCTCCGGCTGCCTCCTGAGCCCTGCCGGTCTGACCGGACGTGGAGCAACTGCTTACCTATCTCGCGCGGGCCCTGGTCGATCAACCGGACCAGGTGGGCCTGCGTGTGTCCGAGGTGGAGGGTGCCCGGCTCTTCGAGCTGAAGGTCGCCCCCGAGGACGTCGGCAAGGTCATCGGCCGTGATGGGCGGACCGTGAACGCCCTCCGGACGCTGCTGAGCGCCGCCGCCCAGAAGCACGGGCAGAAGGTCCGCCTCGAGATCCTCGACGATCGGCGCGCGGCGCCCGCCCCCGCGGCGGCGCCTCCGGCCGCACCTGACGCCCAGTGACGCCCCGGCCCTACCTGGAGCTCGGCTATGTGGCCCGGGCCCATGGCATCCGGGGCGAGGTGGCCATCCGCGCGTTCGATCCCGGCTCGGAGACGCTCGAGGCCGTGGAGCGCGTGCGCGTGCGCACCCGGGCGGGCGAGGAGCGCGATCTGCGGATTGAAGATCTGCGGCCCACCCCCAAGGAGGACATCCTCGCCTTCGGGGGCGTGGAGACGCGGGAGGCGGCCGAGGCCCTGGTGGGCGCCACCGTCTTCGTGTACCGCGAGGATCTGGAGCCCCCGGCCGAGGGCGAGTACTTCCAGGGCGATCTGGTGGGGCTCACCGCGGTGGATGAGGCCGGCCAGGAGCTGGGCAGGGTGGAGGAGATCTGGGCCACCAGCGAGGTGCCCAACCTCGTCATCCGCGCCCCGGGCAAGCCGGAGCTGGTCGTCCCCTTCGCGGATGACTTCGTCCCCTCGGTGGACATGGCCGGCGGGAAGATCGTCATCCGGCCTCCCGAGTACCTGGAGGAGCGCTGATGTACCCGGTGGAGATCCTCACGCTCTTCCCAGGCATGGTGTCCGGCTACGTGGGGGAGAGCATCCTCGGCAAGGCCCAGGAGCGAGGGAAGCTGTCCGTCACCGCCACCGACATCCGCGACTACGCCGAGGGCAAGCACCGCGTCACGGATGACACGCCGTACGGGGGCGGCGCGGGGATGGTGATGAAGGTGGAGCCGCTGGTGGCGGCCATCGAGGCGGCGCGGGCCCGCTGCCCGGGCGCGAAGGTGCTGCTGATGAGCCCTCGGGGGCCTGTCTTCACCCAGGCTCGGGCGCGGGAGCTGGCCAGCCACGCGCCGGGGCTGATCCTCGTCTGCGGCCGGTACGAGGGCGTGGACGAGCGGGTGATGGCGTACCTGGAGGGGGAGCTGTCCCTGGGGGACTTCATCCTCACGGGCGGGGAGATCGCCGCCCTGGCGGTGGTGGACGCGGTCGCTCGGCTGCTCCCTGGGGTGCTGGGCAACCAGGCCTCCAGCGTCACCGAGAGCTTCGAGGAGGGGCTGCTGGAGCACCCCCAGTACACCCGCCCCCCCGTGTTCCGAGGCGCCGAGGTGCCCGCCGTGCTCCAGTCCGGGGATCACGCCCGGATTGCCCGGTGGCGGCGCTGGAAGGCCCTGCGGCTCACCCAGGAGCGCCGGCCGGACCTCTTCGCACGCCTGGAGCTCGGGAAGGCGGACCAGAAGCTGCTGGGCCTGCGGGAGGAAGACCTGTAGCACCGGCGTTGGGGTCCGGAGCGGGGGGGAGTAGGGAACACCTGGAGATCTCCGGACTTGTCCGACCCGCCTCTCTCTGCTACTAGGCCCCCCTCTTACTGGTCATCCGCACCACACGAGATTTCTGAGGTCAGCATGCGTCACAGCGCCATCGCGTACGTCGAGTCCAAGCACCTCCGCAAGGAGGTGGTCGACTTTCGGACCGGGGACTCGGTCCGGGTCCACTGGAAGGTGAAGGAGGGTGAGAAGGAGCGTGTCCAGGCGTTCGAGGGGATCGTCATCCGCAAGAAGAAGGGCAACAACCGCTCCAGCTTCACCGTGCGCAAGGTGTCCTTCGGCGTCGGCGTGGAGCGCATCTTCCCGCTGCACAGCCCCCGCTACGAGAAGATCGAGATCCTCTCCCGCGGCAACGTGAACCGCAACCGCCTGTTCTACCTCCGGGATCTCAAGGGCAAGGCGTCCCGCGTGGAGACGATGGACGAGAACGCGCCGGCGGCCGCCGCCAAGAAGGCTGCGAAGCCCGCTGGGCAGTAGTCCAGGGCGCCGAGGGGCTCCTGCCGCCAGGGGCCCGCTGTACCGAAGGAGGAGTGTCCGTTCGCGGGCGCTCCTCTTTTCGTTTGCGCTACAATGCTGGGGCGCATGCACTTCACCGAGGTCGCCGTCCAGAACGTTCGGGGTTTCTCGCCGCAGGGGCGCTTTCCCCTCAAGCCGGGCTTCCTCGCCATCAAACCACCCGGTAACGAGATCACCCCGCTGGCGGCGCTGGCCCTGGCGCTGCTGTACGCGGATGGGCGTGGCGGGGACGCCGCCTTCTCGGCCCAGGGGCAGAAGAGTGGCAAGGCCGCCCTCACCATGCTGGGCCAGGACAACCTGACGTATCGGCTCCTGCGCGAGCTGGGCGCCTCCGGGACGCTGCACAGGCAGACGGCGCCGGGCCAGGCGCCGGAGCTGGTAGGCCAGGAGGCGGCGGAGATCACCCAGGCCCTGCGCTCGCAGGTGGGCCTGCCTTCGCGCAGCGCCTTCGAGCAGCTGTACTGCCTGATGCCGAACCAGCTCCCCTCGCGCAAACCGAGGGTGCGCACCTCCAAGACGGACGTGAAGCGCCCCTCGCTGCCGGGCGTGGGGAGCAACCCGGGGATGCACGGCCTGGCCAGCAACCCCTCCATGCCGGCGCTGGCCAGCACGCAGGCCGTGGCGCCCGCGGAGGACATCCCCGCGGCCGAGGCGAGGGTGAAGGAGCTGGAGCAGGAGCTCGTGAAGTCTCGCGAGATGGAGGATCTCCAGTTCAAGCTGGACGGGCTCAACTCGCAGCTCTTCGAGGTGGAGCGCAAGCTCAAGAGCACCGAGGGGCTCAAGGTGGCCATCCGGGATGCGGAGGCCGCGTGGAACGCCGCCCCCACGCCGGAGTCGGTGGGGCTGCCGCCCGACATCCTCACGCGCGTGGAGCGCTACCCCAAGGCGCTGGCTCGGCGGGAGGACGCGCTGAACCGGCTGGCCACCGAGCGCGAGCAGGAGGCGCAGGCCGCTCCCGGCGCGGTGGAGCCCCTGCGGCAGAACCGGCAGTTCCTGGCCGGGCTCGCCGCGGGAGTGCTGTTCCTGGTGCTGGGCATCGTCCTGGGCACGGTGCTGGGCTCGAACTGGCGGTACCTGACGCTGCTGGACATCCCCGCCTTCGGCTGGGCGGCCATGTTGGCGCTGCACTACGTGGACGACCTGTCGAGGACCACGGGCGTGGGCCGCAAGGAGGGCATGTTCGCCGCGCGCGAGAAGAAGATCCTCGAGGAGTTCGACGCGGAGGCCGCGCCGGTGCGCAAGGCGCTGAAGGTGCTCGAGTTGGAGAGCCCCGAGGACATCCCGGCGGTGTTCGAGCGCAAGGGCCTGCTGGAGCAGAAGGTCAACGAGCTGCGCGAGCAGCTGGCGGCCATGGAGGCCAATCCGGAGTTCATCGCCGCGACGGAGCAGCGCGATTCGGTCAAGCAGCAGATCGATGAGCTCAGCGTGGAGGTGGGACGGGCGGGCTCCTTCGTGCGGGATCTGCGCGAGGTGGAGCGGGAGCTCTCCCGGACGAAGGAGTCCATCGCGCTGGCCAAGGCGGGGCACGTGCCCGTCGCGGCCGCGGCGGGGGCGGGGGCGGGGGAGGCTGCCGCGGCGGGGGGGCCGATGGAGGATCCCTCGCCGGTGTTGATGACGCTGGCGGCGGATCTCCTGTCCACGGACATCATGACGATGTCGGGGCTGCTGCGGGATCGCTGCACGCAGTACCTGAGCGCGCTCACGGATCGGCGCTACCTGGGCGTGGAGTGGGACGAGGGCGGCCGGGCCTCGGTGTTCGTGCCGGGCCAGCAGCTCCTGGTGAGCGAGATCCCCCCGCGGGATCTGGACATGTACTACCTGGCGCTGCGGCTGACGGTGGTGGAGAAGGTGAGCGCGCGGGTGAAGTACCCGTTCATCCTGGAGCACCCGTTCGCTGGCATGGACGAGGTGAAGCTGCCGCTGATCGCGCGGATGCTGAAGCACCTGGGCACGCTGACCCAGGTGCTGCTCGTCACGCCGCACCCCGGCCTGGCGCAGCTGGCCGATGGCACGGTCAACGTGTGATCAGTAGCCGCGGTAGCGGCGGCCCTCCTGCTGGCGCTTCTGCATGGCCTCGTCCAGCTCGCGGCGATCCTCCGGCAGGTAGTGCTGGGGGATCATCTGCTGGTGCACCAGCTTGCCGAGCGGCGTCAGCGAGAACGTGCCCAGCAGCCGGCTCTGCGTGCCCAGGCCCAGCTCCGTCCACCGATCGAGCATCTTGCGGTGGTGGGCCATCGTCTCCGCGCCGTACTTCTTCGCGCGTGAGCGCACCCGCGTGAACGGGCTGTAGAGGATGTCGAACGTCACATCCCGGGTCGCCCGTTGCGCGTTGTCGAGCGTCCGCCAGTACGCGATGCCCAGCCCTCCCTTCTCCACCGCCGCGCAGTAGTCGAGCACGTCCCGGTGATTCAGGAACGTGGCCCTGTCTCCAATGGAGAAGCTGGAGTTTCCGAGGCCGTGGTACAGCACCTCGCCGTAGGCCGGGTTCACCCGCACCTTCGCCAGCTCGAACAGCTCGCGCCGCACGTGCCGCGGCGAGCGGTAGAAGCGCGCGCCCAGCTCCTTCCAGCCCAGCCGCGTGAAGAGCGCCCGCGCCTGCGCGTCGCTGTGCGCCGTCTGCACCCAGGAGGGCACCGCGCCGGGCTTGCCGTACGTGCCGCTGCGCGGATCGTCGTGGTACGGGTAGATGAAGATGCTGTCCACCGCGCCGCTCGTCGCCAGCCGCTCCATCTCGCGCAGCGTCTTCTGCCAGGACTCGGGCGTCTGGCGCTCCAGCCCGGTCATGATGTCGATGTTGACGTACTCGAACCCGAACTTTCGTGCGCGTTCGATCGCATCGAAGGCGACGCGCAGCTCCTCCTTCTGGTGGTGGAAGGCGTAGAGATCCGGATCCAGCGTCTGTACGCCCAGGTTGATGCGGCGGAAGCCCGCCTGCACCAGCGCCCTGAGCTTGTCGTCGGAGGCGGTGATCGGCTTGGCCTCGACGGTGCTCATCGTCGTCATCGGCGGGCCGAAGTGGGTCAGCAGGCTCTGGAGGAACCGCTCCAGCAGGTGCACTGGCAGGGCCGTGGGCGTGCCGCCCCCCAGGAAGTACAGCGCGCGCTTGAGCCGGGGCGTCAGCTCCCGGATGCGCTGCATCTCCAGCGACAGCGCGTTCACGTACCGCGCCATCAGCTCGTCGTTGTGCTTCGTCAGCAGCTCGTAGTGGAAGCAGTAGCGGCAGCGGTACTTGCAGAAGCCAAAATGGAAGTAGTAGCCGGCGGAGGTGAACGCGCCCACCGCCTCGCGCAGGTACTCCTCGTCACTCGGCGTGTGCCGGTAGCCCTCCCGCTTCTCCATCTGGACCGCCGGCGGATACGTGAGCTGGTAGTCGTGCAGCTCCGGCCGTGGGCGCAGCGCCGGCTCCTTGTCCCAGAGCCGCTCCAGCCGCGCGCCAAGCTCGCTCTCGGTCGCGGTGTTCACGTCCAGCGCCTCGTCGAACCTGAAGATCTTCATCCGATCCATGGGAAGCGTCGCTCCTTCGCCAGCTCGTCGGCCGCGCGCTGCATGGATGCTCGCACACGGGCGTCAATCGCGTCGATGTCCGCACCCTCCGGCGAGATCGGCGGCAGCACGCGCACGCTGATCTTCGCCGGCAGCGGCAGGTAGCCCGGTAGCGGCCCCAGCCACAGGCCCCACGGGATGCTCCAGGAGAGCGGGAAGGTCTTCAGCCGGAAGCGCCGATCCAGCCCGAGCCTGTGCGCCAGCGCCGCCCCATCCCAGAGGATGACCAGGGCCTCGTGCCCACCCACGCAGACCACGGGCACGATCGGGACGCCGGCCTCTCGCGCCAGCTCGACGTAGCCCTTCCGGCCGGCGAAGACGATCTCGTTCCTCCGGAAGAAGCTCCGGCAGGCGTCGTGATCGCCCCCCGGGTACACCTGCACGGCGTAGCCGCGGCTGAGCGCCTGTGCCGCGATCTCCCGGCGCGCCCTCACGGCGCCGAGCTTCGCGAGCGCGCTGGCCACCGGCCGGGGGTACGCGTCGAACATCCCATCGTGGGCCAGCGTCACCAGCGGAGGCTTGCGGCCGGAGGTGTGGTACGCGCCGAGCCACACCAGCGTGTCCGGGATCATCACGCCACCGCTGTGGTTGCCCACCCCGACGAACGGCCCCGCAGGCAGGTTCTCCATTCCCTGCACGTCCGCTCGGAACCAGGTGTGGAGGATCCGCGTCAGCCAGCCGGCGTGGCGCCGCTGAAACTCCGGATCACACGCCTCGAGATCGCCGGGCCTCACTTCCACCGGTCGACAATCCTCTGGAGCTCGAAGCCGTAGAACCCGCGCGCGGGCCAGTCCGGCATCGTGTTGCAGAACCTGGCGAAGCTGACCAGCGAGGCGAAGCGCGGATCGGTGTCCAGCGGATCCGGGTACTCGAAGCGCTCGGCGGCCTCCGCCAGCTCGATCAGGCGCGCGTGATAGCCCGGCCACCCCACCAGCCGGCGGAGAAAGGGCGCCCAGCGCGTCCGCCCCTCGACGACCTTCGCCGCCTCCTCGCGCAACAGCGCCAGCCCGCCCGGGTGGGACTGCAGCAGCTGCAGGTCGAACCCGAGGAACGCGTCCTCGTGGTAGACGCTGAGCACGTGCCGGACGATCGACTCCCGTCGCTGGGTGAGCCCGCTGTCGGGGAGGGCCTGGCGCGGGTTGTAGAGGATCTGCAGCGGAACGCGGATCGGCACCTGGCCCATCAGCGTGGCCCGGCTCCGGACGCGC
Organism: Myxococcaceae bacterium; assembly: GCA_016926755.1. GTDB lineage: Bacteria > Myxococcota > Myxococcia > Myxococcales > Myxococcaceae > Hyalangium. Next base: position 15,333 of record JAFGNZ010000182.1, read on the forward strand.
TCGCGTTCGCTCTCGCTCAAGGTGACGGGCAGCATCGCCAGGGTGCCCACCTTGAGCTGCCAGGGTGTCGGCACCCGGTCGAGGTAGCCGTGCTTCACGAAGAAGCCGAGCCGCTCTTGGAGGTGTCTCTCGGTGCCCATCACGTCGCCTTCAAGGGAGCGATTCGCGTCTCGAGCCCGACCTGGGCGATGCGGAGGTTCAGGTCCTCGATCAGCCGCCCACAGACCGCGTCGCCATCCTCGCCGATCCCGTAGACGAGGTCCGGATCCCGCGCCTGCTCGAGCACCTTCTCGCCCCAGTGCGCGACCTTCTCCTCGAGCCGGCGGCGCGCCGCGTGATCGAGCCGCGGGATGCGCGCGCGCAAGGCGTGCAGGCCGAAGGCGATGTGGCGGCTCTCGTCCCGTGCCAGCAGCCGAGGCATCCACTCTCCCACCACCGTCTTCATGGACTGGAGCGGGCGGTCGAGGCCGCCTCCATCGTCGAACGCGCCCACCAGCCGCGCGCCCTCCATGATCAGCGAGTGCGCCGCGCCCTCGATGAGGATCTGCATGCCGAGCATCAGCTCTTCGGGCGTCTCGGCCTCCTGCACCTCGCGCATGAGCTGCTGGACCGACGGCCGCACGCGCCCCTCACACCCGAGGAGGCGGATGACCTGCTCGAAGAAGGCGACATGGCGGGCCTCATCCGTCCTCTGCGTCGCGATGAAGGCTCGCGCGGGCCCTTCCGGGAGGAGCCCCAGCAGGCGCTCCGCCGCGAGCTGCGCGGTCCGCTCGCCCCACTGGAGCTGCGCGAAGCCATCGGCCGCGGCCTGTCGGAACACCTCCGGCAGCGCCGAGACATCGAGCGATCGCCAGTCGAGGTCCTCGAGCTTCCATTGATCTCTCGCCGCCAGCTCGCACAGGCGCTCGAGGTAGGGATCCGACAGAGCATCCACGGAGAGCTCCTCTCCCGATGACGCCCGCGAGTTCGTCTTGAGCTCAGCGCTCTTCATCACCCGGTACTATGCCACGGATCTTCCGCTCATCGCTCGGGGGGCCAAAGCCGCGCGCTCTCGTGGGACCGCACCGGCGACGGGCTCGCGGAGCGTGCGGACGGCGGCCTCGGCGGAGCTGCGGAAGGACTCAGCGTAGTGCTCGGGCGAGAGGAGCTCTTCGGGCAGGAGCTCCCGATACGGTCCGAGCTGGACCTTCACCTCGTCCATGAAGGAGGTGGGCGGAGCCCCTCGCGCGCCTTCGTAGAAGTCGCGCAGCTCGCGGTCGCTCTCCAGCCGCGCGCGGGTACGCCTGTGGAAGTCGATGAAGCCTCGTCCTTCGTCGACGCTGCGGCCGAAGTTCACCAGCTTCCCCCAGCCACCCCGCGTCACCCGCGTGCGGCGGAAGATGGAGCGCCACGAGTAGGCGAACTCGTAGAGATCGATCAGCCGGTCATAGAGCTCGACAGGGGAGTAGTGCAGGGGGCGCATGTTGCCGAAGCAGTTGGTGTCGAGCAGCGAGAACGGCATGGCCAGGGTCCGCCCGGAGGCATGCAGCTCGCGGCTGAGCGGCGCGTTGTAGAAGTTCGTCGCCAGGAAGTACGTCGGGTAGATCCCGGGTGACAGCTCCACGAGCCGCTTCGTCAGCTCCCAAGGCAGGTCGCCCTGGTCGGTGTCCAGTCCTACGATCATGTTCGCCTGGATGTGCTGCACCTCGGCTTGCACGGCGTTCAGCGTCTCCGCGACGTGTCGAACCTTGGCCTCTCCCAGGAGCCGCGCCCGCCCGGACTTGTCGGAGAAGTCGAACCACGACTCCACGCCGGGGCCCAGCAGCCCGAAGCGCGCCCGGCCCAGCCGGCGGGCATTCTCCGCGCTCAACAGGGACAGGCTCATCTCCCCGCAGTGCACCAGGCGCGTGCCCGACGTTTCGATGGCGCCCACATACTCGTCGAAGCGGACCCCGAAGTTCGGATCGTGCCAGCCGACCAGCGTGTCAACGCCCCAGCGGCGCTCGATGTGGCGCAGGTCCTCGATGAGGGGCTCCACGGGCAGGCCTCGCCACTTCACGGGAGCATCGACGCAGAAGCTGCATGTGTACGGGCAGCCCAGGCTGCCGAGCATCGGCACCAGCCGCAGGACTTTCGTGCCCTTCTGGAGGCAGTGATCGATGAAGCGCGCGCGCTGGGCGACGCCGGGCAGCAGGGCGGGGCCGTTCTCGGCGCACAGGAGGACGGCACGCTCCTGTCGCTCGGGTGCGGCGAGCAGGTCCGCGATCAGCGCGCGATCCGTGGTCTGGCAGATGTAGTCGAAGTGAGCACGGGCGTGCTCCGCGAAGGACTGTGCGTGCGGGCCTCCGAGCACGGTCACCGCCCCGCGCGCGCGCAGGTGGCGCGAGAGCGCATACGCGACGAAGGAGGCCCGGGTGAACGCGGAGATGAAGACGAGGTCCATGTCGTCGGGCAGGAGGCCCAGGAGCTCTTCCTGCGCCGTCCAGACGGCGTAGTGCACCTCGCAGCCGAGCTCCTCCGCCCAGGCCGCCACGGCCTGGGGCATCACCGACGCGGTGGCCGGCGCGATGACACGGCGGCGCAGGTACGGGGTGGTGACCGAGTGCGCCAGGAGCTCCACGACGCCGACCTTGAGGCGCTTCACCGGTCCTCCGCGCGGCTTCCCCGAAGGAGGCGAGGGCCGAGTCCCCTGAAAATACCGTAACGTGGGGGTGTGAAGCACGACCTGGTGCGAGCCCATGGCTCGGATCCGATCTCCTATTCGACGCTCCAGGCGGGGCTCTCGTACTTCGAGACCTCCTTTGGCTACGTCGCATTCCAGCGTGCCTTCGGGTTCGATCTGACGCTCGGCCCCCCGGTCTGCGCGAGCGGCGATCGGGTGGAGCTGCTCCAGAGGTTCCTCCGCGGCAGCCGGCGTCCGCTCTTCTTCTACGTGCAGCGGGACGTCGCGATGCTGGCGGCCGAGCTCGGTGGCCGCCGGTTTCGTGCCAGCGGCATGGGCGTGGACAAGCTCCTGGCGCTCGACGTGCCCGAGGCGGAGGTCAGCCCCCGGGTGAGGGGGGCGCTCAAGAAGGCCGCGCGCGCCGGCTTCGAGGTGCGCGAGGTTCGCCCCTCGGAGCTGAGCGCCGAGGAGCGCGCGCGACTCGGCGCCATCACGGAGGCCTACCTGCGCAGGAGCGCGGTGCCGGTCGAGATGCACTTCCTCAACCGCCCGCTCGCGTTCGACGGCGATGGGCTCGCTCGGCTGTTCGTCCTGCGGCAGGGCCCGGACGCCCGGGTGTTCGGCTACGCGGTGCTCGATCCCTACTTCGACGGCGGCCGCATCCAGGGCTACCTGCTGAACCTCATCCGCTGCGAGCCTACTCGGCTGTGGGGCGTGTACTACTCGACCGTCGCGACGCTCGCGGAGCGCCTGCGCGCGGAGGGGGTTGCCCAGCTCTCGCTGGGCTTCTGCCCGCTGGTCGACGTGGACACCGAGGGCTGCTCGCCCGTGCTGTCGCGCCAGGTGCGATGGATGGAGCGCCAGCTCGCGGGCGTCGGGTACCTCGCCCGGCTCCGCGAGATGAAGGGGGCCTTCCCGGGGCTGACGCCGCAGCGCTACTTCGTGACGCCCTCGGCGTGGGCCGTGACGACGCTCCTCGCGCTCCTGCGCGCCTGCCGCGTGCCGCTCACGGAGATCCTTCGCCGCAGCTTCTCAGAGTGAGGAGCGCCACGCGGGGTGTGAAGCCGCCCCGCGCGCGGGAGCTATTGGCCCCCTGTGCCGCGCCATCTATGGTGCGGCCAGTCGAACCACACCATGGGCTCCATCCAGATCATCCGCGACTTCTTCTCCCCCCAGGAAGGTTTTCCCCGCACCCTGCGCATCTACACGCCGCACGGCTATGATCCGTCCTCGGGCCACCGCTACCCCGTGCTCTACATGCAGGACGGGCAGAACGTCTTCGCGCACCCCGAGTCCGCCGTCTATGACACGTGGTGCGCCAACCACGCGATGGAGCGCCTGGTAGGGGAGGGGCGCCTGGAGCCGTGGATCATCGTCGCCGTGGACCATGGGCTTGCGCGCCTCGCCGAGTACTCGCCCTGGGACGAGCCCCGGAGCCAGGTGACGGCCCGCGCCGAGCCCTATGTCCGCTTCTTCGTCGACACGCTCAAGCCCTTCATCGACAGCCACTGGAGCACCCGGCAGGGCTCCGAGTGGACGGGGGTCATGGGCTCGTCGCTCGGCGGGCTGATCTCGCTCTACCTGGGCTGGAAGCACCCGGAGGTGTTCGGCCGCATCGGTGGGCTCTCGCCCTCGGTGATGTGGGGGTACAACCGCCTCTTCGAGGAGTGGACGTCCCATTCCCGGCGGTGGACGCGGATCTACCTGGACGCCGGGCTCCACGAGACCATCGATCCCGTCGGCTTCGTGATGCGCTACGGCGAGGCCACGCGTGACTTCTACTTCCACCTCAAGCGGCTGGGGTACGCCGACCACGAGCTGTTCCTCGTGCTGGAGCCGGAGGGGCTCCACCGCGAGCTCGACTGGCAGCGCCGGCTGCCGCTCGCCCTGCGCTGGCTGCTGAGCTGAGCGCGGGCCTCGGCGCTCGCTCGGCTCAGGTGGTCGTCTGGATGAGGCGCACGGCCTCGTGCATCGCCTCGAGATCCTTGTGGCGCGTGAGGTAGATCTCGTTGCCCAGCGCATTCTGGAAGACGGGGGGCATCACCAGGTGCTGGAGCAGCGCATCCCCCAGCCGCGCCACCACCTCCGCGTGGGAGTGCACGTAGGAGCGGTTGGCGCGCCGGCTCGTGTGGCACACGTGGTACTTGCGCGTGTACTGGAAGTCGCGCACCGAGCCCCCGGTGAGCAGGCGCGCCCACAGCCGGTACACGTCGATGTCGCACGCGTAGTTCATCATGTCCGGCAGGACGCTGCCGGGCGGGCGCAGGTTGGCCTCCAGCGCCAGGTAGCTCCCGTCCTCGAGCCGGAAGAACTCCAGGTGGAACCAGCGCTCGCGCAGGCCCAGCGCGGCCACCGTCTTGCGGCCCAGCTCATCCAGCTGGGGCGACAGCTCCCGGTGGCTCCAGATGAAGTTGTCGCGCTGCTCGTTCACCGCCTCCATGATGCCGATGCCGTACTCGTGGCTGAAGGCGCAGAAGATGTGGCCGTCCCCGTCCACCATCCCGTCGTAGGTGACGATGGCGCCGCGGACGAAGGCCTGCGCCGCGTAGCCGGGCAGGGGGTGGGTGAAGGCGGCATCCACCTCGGCGTCGCTCTTCACCTTGAAGGTGTGGGCCGCGCCCACGCCCACGTCCGGCTTGAGGACCAGCGGGTAGCCCACCCGCTTCGCGAAGGCCTTCACGTGGGCGGCGTCCCGCGCGGGGGTGGCGTCCGGGTGGGGGATGCCGGCCTGCTTGAAGAGATCGTGCATGCCCAGCTTGGAGCGCAGCCGGAGGATCTCCGCGGGCAGGAGCCCCGGCACGTGGAAGTCCTCGCGCAGCCGGGCCTCTACCTCCAGCCACGTCTCGTTGAGCGAGTCGATGCGGTGGATACGTCCGTGGCGCCAGGTGAGGTAGCCGGCGGCGCGCAGGAGGGCGTCGGGATCGTTCAGGTTGGGCGTGAAGAAGTACTCGGTCAGCGCGCCCCGTAGCTCGTGGCTCAGAGCGTCATAGGGGGCGTCGCCGAGCCCCAGGACGGTGACACCGCGCTCGCGCAGGGCGGTGACGAAGTGAACGAAGTGCGGCGGAAAATGCGGGGAGATGAAGACGACATTCATGAGGCCGAGGGAGCCCTCCCGGCAGCCACGGGCGGCTGCCAGGGGCTTGCGTGACATGTTTTGCGCAGCGCGTCAAGACTGGGCGTGAAGCCCCGGTCAGCGCAGGCCAGGCCGGTGAGCACGGTGGCGTGGGGCCGCCGCACGTCCGCCTGACGGGAGGCCGCCTGGAAGGCCGCCCGCATTCTCAGCGAGTGGGGGGAGGGGCTGGTAGTGTCCGCCCCGCAAGCGGTGTGGAGCGGAGGGCAGGATGGGACGGGCGGCGGTGGACAGGCGGGGCTATGGGAACGAGGCCGAGGCGGCGGTGGCCCGCTTCCTGGAAGCGCGGGGGTATCGCATCCGCGCGCGCAACTTCCGGTGCCGCTACGGCGAGCTGGATCTCGTCGCCGAGCAGGGGGACACCGTCTGCTTCGTGGAGGTGCGGATGCGCTCCACGGCGGTCTGGGGAGATCCCTCGCACACGGTGTCGTTCGCCAAGCAGCGTCGGGTGGTGAAAGCCGCGCTGCACTATCTCTTCGCGCATGACCTGAGCGGACGCATGATGCGCTTCGATGTCGTCTCGGTGGTGGGCCACGGCGAGCGCGCCAGCGTGGAGCACATCCCGAACGCCTTCGACGCGGGGATGTGACGCATGGCCGGGACGCTCTACCTCGTCGCCACACCGATCGGGAACCTGGGGGACATCACCTCCCGGGCGCTGGACACCCTGCGGCGCGTGGCCTTCGTCGCGTGCGAGGACACGCGGCACTCGCGCGTGCTGCTGGAGCACTTTGGCCTCTCGCCGGAGACGGTGAGCCTGCCCGCCTTCGCCGAGGGGCAGCGCGCCGGGCGCATCCTGGATCGGATCGCCGCCGGGGAGGACTGCGCGCTCATCACCGACGCGGGCAGCCCCGCCATCAGCGATCCGGGGGAGCGGCTGGTGGCCGAGGCGCTCGAGCGGGGGCTGCCCGTGGTGCCGGTGCCAGGCCCCGCCGCCTTGATCGCGGCGCTGAGCGCGTCCGGGCTGCCCACGGGGCGCTTCCACTTCCTGGGCTTCCTGCCCCGCAAGGGCCCCGAGCGCCGCGCCATGCTGGAGGAGGTGGCCTCGCTGTCGGCCACGCTCGTGCTCTATGAATCCCCGCGCCGGCTGGGGGAGACGCTGGCGGATCTGCAGGAGGCGTGGGGGGATCGGCGCGCGTGCGTGGCGCGGGAGCTGACCAAGGTGCACGAGGAGTTCGTGCGGGGGCCGCTCTCGGCGCTGGCGGCGCGCTACGGCGCGGAGGAGCCCCGGGGCGAGGTGGTGGTGCTGGTGGAGGGGCGCACCGGGGAGCGCCGCTGGTCCGAGGAGGAGCTGCGACGCGCCCTGGAGGAGGGGCTGGCGCGCGGCGAGAAGCTCAAGGCGCTGAGCACCGAGCTGGCCCGCCGCGCGGGCTGGTCCGGCCAGGACGTTTACCGCCTGGGGCTGAACCTCAAGCGGTGAGCCGGCTCAGAACGAGAACGCCGCCGTCAGCTCCAGCCGGAACGTCTTGCTCTCGGTGGCCCGGAAGCGCCGGGACACGAGATCCGTGCGGAAGTCGAAGTTGGGGTTGATCTCGTTCGGGAACTCCTGCACGTCCACCGCTCCGCTCTCGTTGAGATCCTCGCCGATGGACTCGTTGGTGAGCGTGTGGTCCGTGTTGTAGAGGAACGAGCCAGAGGCGCGCAGCATGAAGGCCTCGCCGGCCAGCGCCGTGGCGCCCACCTGGCCTCCCACCTGGAAGTAGTCCTGGGTGGCCAGCAGCTTGCGCAGGGCCGCGCTCAGCTCGTTGTAGTAGCGGCCCTGGGACACGTAGTTGCCGATGGCGCGCAGGTCCAGCGCGAACCGCTGCCCCTTGTTCTTGTCGGTGAAGGCGGTGAACTCGGTGCCGAACAGGAAGCCCGCTATGTGCGGGGCCTGGATGCCCGTCTCCTTGCGCGTCCACGGGGTGCCCGGCGCGAGGCAGTTCCCCGGGCGGCCCAGCGTGGTCGAGTCCCCCGCCGCGTCCCGGTCGAAGCAGTTGGAGTAGATGCCCGGGCCCTGCACCGGCAGGGTGTAGTACATCTTGAAGTACGGATCCGCCACGCCCATCTTCCGCGAGAGGGCGGTGTAGAAGGTGTACTTGTGCACGCGGTCGCCCACGTTGCCGCGCTCGTTGGGCTCCCTGTTGTCCTCGCTCGGATCGCGCAAGGCGGCGGTGGGCGCCTCGTAGTCCAGGCCGATGAGCCACATCGGCTTGGTGGGATCCCGCTCCTGGTTGAAGAAGGCGTAGGCCAGGCCGAAGCGCATGTTGCCCAGGCCGCCGCGCTTGCTCGTCGTGGGCACGGTGAAGAGGGCCCGCGCGCCCACACCGGTCTCCGCGCACCCCGGGAACACCGTGCCGTCCGGGTTCAGGCAGTTGTTGGAGATGGTGGAGTTGGAGCCCGTCGTCCCCGAGACGAAGTCATAGCTGTCGTTCTGCTGGAGGACGAGCGGCAGCCCGAACGAGAGCTCGAGATCCTTGTAGAGCCCGAGCGACAGCTCGATGTTCAGCCGCGAGTCGGTCGCCGTGTGCCACAGCTCCGTGGCATCCGTGCGCCCACCGCCGCCGGGGGCCAGCTGCTCGCGGAGGATCTTCGAGCGGCTCTGGGTGCGATCGAAGCTGACCTCGATGCCCAGATCGAACGGATCCTCCTCGTCGAACGAGGATGAGATGCGGGTAATGTCCGCCGCGCTGGCGGCCAACGGTGCGCCCAGCGTCAGCGCGGCGAGAATGGCGCGAAGCCTGAACATCCGACCTCCGGTGAACCCACTGGTGCTCCCAGGGCCCGCGGGTGCCGGCAGCCCCCCTCAGGACTGCGGACTGCGGTGGCCTAACCCCTGAGAACTGTTGAGAAATTAGCAGCGACGCTAGCCGCCATGCCCAGGGGTGTCAAGAAATGGTCTCAGTTGCCGGCCACGGGAGGGCTCAGCAGCGAGTCCAGCCGGCGGATCTCCGCCTCCAGGGCGGAGCGCTGCTCCCCGGACAGGGTGCGCCGCCAGGTGCGGTGGCTGTCGAACGGATCCAGCACCCGGTCATCCTGCGTCATGAGCTGGTAGTGCAGGTGCGGGGCGAAGGAGCGGCCGCTGTTGCCGCTCGCGGCGATGACCTGGCCGGCGGACAGGCGCGTGCCGGGCTTGAGCTCTCGGGGCAGCTCGGAGAGGTGGAGGAAGAGCGCGCGCCGCCGCTTGCCGCCGAGCTCCTCCAACTCCAGGCAGTTGCCGTTGCCGCTGAAGTTCCAGTTCTTGCGCTTGATGACGGCGGTGAAGGGGGCCTTCACGGGGGTGCCCACGGGCGCCTTGAAGTCCACGCCCTTGTGGCGGCGGCCGTCACGCAGCAGGGACGTCACCTGCTCGTAGTCGTCCATGGGGGAGCTCTCCAGGCGCAGCTCCAGCTCCTCGCCGTTGGGCAGGTAGAAGCGCGGCTGGGTGTCCCCGGGGGCCTGGAAGCGGTACGCGCGGTGCGTCTGGCCGGTCTTGTTGCTCATGAAGCGCACGGCGTGGACGAGCGGCTCCTCGCCCTCGCGCGGCTGGTAGAGCAGCTCCAGGGTGTCGCCGCGGAGGATTTCGTTGGGGACCGCCACCCACCAGACGAGGCTGCGCGTCACCACCTGCGCGAGCGCGGGCCCCACGCCGGGCCCCGCGGCCTGGACGAGCGCCGTCTCCAGCGGACCTTCGATCTTCACGGAGGCGCGCGCCAGGCCCGCCGCGACGAGCGGATCCACCGGGGCGGGGGGCGGCGCCGGGGCCACGGCGGCCACCGTGCCCGCGTCCGGCGCCACGGCGGCGACAGGTGGAGGCTGGAGCGGGAGCGCGCCCGTGCGCTTCTTCCACCAGTACACGCCCCCCGCGGCGCCGCCCACGATCAGCGAGACGAGCAGCACCGAGCCGAAGCGGCGGCGCTTCGGGGGTTCACCGAGAGTGGGAAGAGACGGCCGCATGCTGGCTCCCTGTGTCGAGCGGTACGCGGGGCCGGAACCGTCGCCTTCGCGGCGATATTTCGGGGTTCGTCATTCGTCCGGGCCTTCGTCCTTGCCTGGACCCTCGTCCTTGCCTTCGTCCTTGCCCTCGGGGGCGGTGTCCCGGAGGCCAAACTCCTTCATCTTCGTCTGCAGGGACTTGCGGCTGATCTGCAGCAGCTTGGCCGCCCGCGTGACGTTGCCGCCGGTCTCCTCGAGGGCCTTGGTGATGAGGTCCTTCTCGAGCTCCGCCGCCTTCATGCGGATGATGTCCTTGAGCCCCGTCTCGCCGGTGGGCGCCTCCACCGCCGAGGAGTTGGCAGGCAAGCCGGGCTGCGGGGCCCCTCCTTGACGGACGGGCTCCGGCAGATCCCTGGCGGTGATGAGCGGGCCATCCGCGAAGAGCAGCACGCGCTCGATGAGGTTCTCCAGCTCGCGGATGTTGCCCGGCCAGGCGTAGGCCTGCAGCAGCACCATCGCGTCGTCGGCGATGCCCTCGATCTTCTTGTTCAGCCGGCGGTTGTACTTGTCCAGGAAGTGCCGCGCGAGCATGGGGATGTCCGTGCGGCGCTCGCGCAGGGCGGGCAGCACGATGGGCACCACCGCCAGCCGGTAGTACAGATCCTTGCGGAAGCGCCCGGCCTCGATCTCCGCCTGGAGATCCCGGTTGGTGGCGGCGATCAGGCGCACGTCCACGCGCGTCGTCTTGATGCCGCCCACGCGCTCGAACTCGCCCTCCTGGAGCGCGCGCAGCAGCTTCACCTGCATCTCCACGGGGATCTCGCCGATCTCGTCCAGGAAGAGCGTGCCGCCGTCGGCCAGCTCGAAGCGGCCCGGCTTGGAGGTGACGGCGCCGGTGAAGGCGCCGCGCTCGTAGCCGAACAGCTCGGATTCGATCAGGTTGTGCGGGATGGCCGCGCAGTTGATCTTGATGAAGGGCTGATCCCGGCGGCTGGAGGCGCCGTGCAGGGCGGTGGCGATCAGCTCCTTGCCCGTGCCGCTCTCGCCGGTGATGAGCACCGTGGAGGGCGTGTCCGCCACCTTGTCGATGATCTTGTAGACGTCCTGGACCTGCGGGGACTCGCCGATGATGGCCGAGCGCGCCTTGAGATCCGGCCGCACCGAGCGCCGGGCGTTCTCGTGGGCCTTGGAGGCCTTGGCGATCACGGCCGACAGCTCCGCCTGATCGAAGGGCTTGGTGATGTAGTCGAACGCGCCGGCCTTGATGGCCTCCACGGCGGAGTCCACCGTGCCGTGCGCGGTGATGATGATCACCGGCACGTCCGGGTTGGCGTGCTTGACGGCGCCCAGCACCTCCATGCCGCCCACCTTGGGCATCACGAGATCCGTCACGACGATGTCGGCGCCATGCTTGTGGAACTCGGCGAGCCCCTGCTCACCGTCCATGGCGACGGTGACGTCATAGCCCTCTCGCCGCAGCATGGCGGCGAGCACCTTTCGCAGGTTCGCCTCGTCGTCGAGGACCAGGATCTTGGACATGCGCCTACTTGCGCGGCGCGCCAGCGCCCTCGAACGTGCAGATGGAGTCCGGGTGCTTGATGCGCAGGATGAGCGCCTCCAGCACGCGGAACGGGTGGTTCATGCGCGAGGCGCCCAGGTAGGAGGTGACCATGTCCATGGCCACGGCCAGGTCCATGTTCTCCCGGCCGGTGGACACCACCACGCCCGAGTCTCCGCGCAGGCGGTTGGACTGGAAGACGCCGTCCGAGGCGAGCTGGCGGATGGTCTCGATCTCCAGCACGCCCGTCTTCTCGTAGATGCGGTGCAGCATCGAGTACAGGCGCGGCGAGAGCACCACGGCGTAGGGGCCGTAGTGGCCGTGCTCGTTGAGCTTGCGGGTGGCCTCGACGATCGACATGTAGCCGGCGCCGGCGGTGGCCCAGTCGCCCAGCGGCGCGGTGAGCCGGCCGGTGGCCGTCATCAGCCCCTCGTGGCCCAGCTTGGGATCCCCGTAGAAGATCAGCTCGTCCTCCTGCTGGGCGCAGAGGGCGGCGGCGCCGGCGGCGGCGGACACGTCCAGCGGCATGTTGTGGATGCGGGCCGCCTCGATGTCGCGCCAGTGCAGCAGGAAGTCCTTGTAGATGATGGGGATCGTCTTGAACTTGCGCGCGTCGGTGAAGACGGAGGCCGTCTCCTGCTCGCCGACGATGTCCACCGCGCCGGGGCTGACGCCGGTGTACTCGTCATGGGGCACGGTCTGCACGCCGGCACCCAGCGGGCCGTAGATGTCCAGGATGCGACGGCCGACGAGCGAGCGGCGGGCGACCTGGATG